>JAFYTT010000180.1 GCA_017558715.1 Clostridia bacterium
CACGAAGGTCGGCGAAAAGGGTCATACCCTGTCCGGCGGTGAACGTCAGCGTGTTTCGATTGCACGTGCGCTCCTGCACAACCCACGGATTCTGATTCTCGACGAAGCAACGGCTTCCCTTGATACGGAAACCGAAAAGCAGATTCAGGATGCACTGCAGAAGCTGTCCGAAAACCGCACGACACTTGCAATTGCACACCGTCTGTCCACGCTCCGCAATGCCACCCGCCTGATCGTCCTTGACAAGGGCAAGATCGCCGAGGTCGGTACGCACGACGAGCTGGTCCGAAAGCAAGGCATCTACTACGGACTGGTCATGGCACAGCGCCAGATGTCCAAAATGACACACGACAATTAAAGATATTCCTTTCCCGGGTGGCATAACAGTCATCCGGGTATACACTTTTGAGGTAACAACATTATGATCAAAGAACAGGATAAATTTACCGATTCCAATCTTCTGGAGGGCATGGTTTCCATTCGTGCGGTTCTTGAAATGCAGGGTTCTCTGTACAACGACCGCCGCATTACCGAGATTTTATACGCGGACGAACGCGCCGCATCTCACGGAAAGGAGCTTGCGTGGCTTTCCCACCGTGCACAGGAATTCGGATTTACCATCACGCGCTGTCCGATGGAGACGCTCGATACCATGACCATCGGTTCCAGCCATGGCGGCGTTGCTGCGCGTACAACACAGCGGACACTGCCGGCGCTCACAAAGGAAATCGTCTCTTCCCTTCCGAAAAACGGCTTCTTTGTCATGCTTGAGGGCATTGAGGACCCGTACAACTTCGGTTACGCGATGCGCTCGCTGTATGCCGCCTGTGTCGACGCGATGATTCTTCCAAAGCGCAACTGTATGACAGCGGCGGGTGTTGTCTGCCGTGCGTCCGCAGGTGCGTCGGAACGGTTCCCGATGTACGTTGCGGAAGACGGCGTGGCGGCGGTTTCCATGCTCCGCGCACACGGCTGCAAAATCGTCTGCGCCGATATTGACAACTCCGTCTCCGTTTACGATGCAGACCTAACCCGTCCGCTGTTCCTGATTGTCGGCGGGGAGAAGCGCGGCATTTCCCGCAGTGTCCTCGCCATGGCGGATGCGGTGGTCAGACTGGACTACGGACGGGAATTTGACGCGGCGCTGTCTGCGGCTTCTGCATCGTCGATTCTGGCATTTGAGGTATACAGACAGAATCGGTGAGGGGAATCGTAATTTACCCGCGATTTTAATCCGTCTGTATGGACAACCATTGGTCGTCCATACAGATTCATTGAAAGCATTGCGTGTAAATCATACGCATCAATCAACCGTTTATCCAACCTTTTATGAAAGAAATATTCCCAAATCTCTTTACAAACCGCAATTTTTATGGTACAATGATTATGAATGAAAGATGCGGTCTTATTTGCATCTTCCAATAGAACTCAATATCGAAAGGAACGGTATTTTATCATGAAAACATGTGTCAGCACTTACAGCTTCGGCAAGTATGTCGAATCTCTCGGCATCTACGGTGTCATCGACAAGGCTGCTGAAATGGGCTTTGACGGCATCGAATTTGTTGAATCCGGTTGGTCCAATGTCGAACTCTGCGAACTCGAAAAGATCGGCGCTTATGCAGCTGAAAAGGGTCTTGCACGCGCATCCTTCTGCGTCGGCGCGGACTTCATCAACGGTTCCGGCGGCGACACCAAGGCTGAAATCGAACGCGTTAAGGCACTCGTAGACAAGGCAGCTGCTCTCGGCGTTGCAAACATGCGTCACGACGTCGCTTCCCAGCCCCGCGGCAGAAAGATCAACATCGGCTACGATGATTGCCTCCCGATCATGGCAGAAGCGATCCGCGAAGTTGCAATCTACGCAGAATCCAAGGGCGTCGGCACGATGACCGAAAACCACGGTTACTTCTCTCAGGATGCAAACCGCGTTGAAAAGCTCATCAACACCGTTGCTCACCCGAACTTCGGCGCTCTCGTCGACCTCGGTAACTTCATGTGCGCAGACGAAGATCCCTGGAAGTCTGTTGCGATCATGGCTCCCTATGCAAAGCACGTCCATGCAAAGGACTTCTTCAAGAAGAGCGGCATGGAAATCGCTCCCGGTGCGGGCTGGTTCCAGACCCGTGCAGGTGACTATCTCCGCGGTACCATCGTCGGTCACGGTGACGCTCACATCTGCCAGAGCATCCAGACGCTGAAGAAGAACGGCTACGACGGATTCGTTTCCATCGAATTCGAAGGCTGTGAAGACAACCTCCTCGGCATCTCCTGGGGTCTCGAAAATCTGAAGAAATATATCGCTCT
The DNA here is from genome assembly GCA_017558715.1 of Clostridia bacterium. GTDB lineage: Bacteria > Bacillota > Clostridia > Oscillospirales > CAG-272 > RGIG3925. The sequence goes on from JAFYTT010000180.1 coordinate 2,308, forward strand.
GTAATACATTCGATACAGATGAGGGACTGCCAAAACGACAGTCCCTCTATGTTTTCTATCTTTGAAAGGATATCACACCTTGCAAGTACAAACAAACACCGCAAAAAAACAAAAAAAGCCGCTGACACCGCGCAAAAAGATTCTGCTCGGCTTTCTTGTGATCGTCGGTATCATGCTGCTGTCCGTCGTGATCTCGGTCATCTATGAGGTTTCCGCCAACGGCGACTATTATACGGCGTTCTATTCCGGCGGCTCCGGATATGAACCGCTTGACATTCTGTTTGCGCCTGCGGATTATGAAACCGATATTTTTGAAGATCAGGCATATCTTGCGATGAACCGCGACATCAAATACATCGACGG
>JAFYTT010000181.1 GCA_017558715.1 Clostridia bacterium
GGCCGGTGTTGTCGGTATGCTTGCCTATACGGCGATCTCGACACACCGTCTGCAAAAAAGTCTCGGTACTGCAATCCGTCTGCGGGACAACATCTATGAAAGCACCGCCATCGACGCACCGTTTGTGCTTGGCATTGTGAAGCCGCACATCTATGTTCCGCGTGGACTTGACGACGGGGCGCTGACCTCTGTGATCGCCCATGAGCAGTCGCACATCCGCCGCGCAGACCATCTTTGGAAGCCGCTTGGCTTTCTGCTTTTGACCGTGCAGTGGTTCAACCCGGTTTTGTGGTATGCGTATATTCTGCTTTGCGGCGACATTGAGCTTGCGTGTGATGCGCGTGCGGTAAAGCAATTCGGGGATGATGAGCGCGCCGATTATTCCGAGGTTCTGCTTGCTTACAGCGTAAAACACCGTCATATGATCTCTGCCTGTCCGATCGCATTCGGGGAAGCCGATGTCACAGAGCGCGTGCAGGCGGTGCTCTATGACAAAAAGTCGGCACCGATACGGGTGGTGTGTGCGCTGATTGCTGTCACAGCGGCGGCAGTCTGTTTTCTGACACAGCCAAACGACGATCCGCTGATCTCCCTTGACGGTCTGATTGCCTATTTCAATCAGCCGAAGTTTGTCGACCCGCGGTCCGTTCCCGGGATTCAGATAGCCGAGGAGCTGACCGAGCTTGATGCGGTGCTTTCACTTGAGGAAATCTCGATGGACGCGAAAACCAATATGCACATTTATACGATGTACTATACCTCCGACGGTTTGTCCATGCGTGCGGAGCTGTATCTGCCCGAGGACTATGAGGAAAACAATTATCCGACGCTTCTGTATGCCCCTGAGGCATGGAATCTGAAAATATGGGGATATTGTCATCTTTTTTATAACTGCAAAATGAACGTCATTGTCGTTTATAACCGCGGCGACAATAACAGCGGAGGTCTGGAGCGTGTCGGAGATTATGTGGATCTGGAGGTTTTGCTCGATATCTGCAAGCAGTCCGAGTTTCTGTCACGCGGCGGTATTGCGGCGGCGGGCGGCTATGAAAATGCATGCCGCGTGATGAAGCTGGCGGAAAAGCATCCGGGTGACCTGCTTGGCTGTATTGGGGTGAACGGTATGTATGATTTTTTTGATATGTATGAAAAGGATATCGCAAACAGCAAACTTTGGAATCCTGTGTATTTCGGCGTAACACCTGACGAAAATCCTGATATTTACCGCGAATATTCCCCCATGTATTTTGCTGACCGTATCACAGTTCCAACCTTGTTGTTTGTGTACCGGGATTCACCGAATATGCCGCCTCATTACGGACAGGAGATGTACGATGCACTGACCGCAAACGGAACACCGTGCGAATTGATCGAATTAACACGACTGGATAATGATCTCAGCAAGGAAGCGATCGCCCAAACAGCGGAGTGGCTGACGGCACTTTCCAAGAAGAAATTCCATTCCGATAGCACAGATGATTAAAGCGGAGGAGAAAAATCATGATGCAAAAAACAAATCCCGACATCGCCGCCTATCGCCGCAAAAAATTGCTCCATTTGATGATTCCGACCGTGATATGGTGCATCCTTATTGCCATCTTTGAACTGACTGTTTTCTATGACTATGCATACGAAAACCTCGGCAATGTCACAGCGATCGGTTTGTGGATTCTGCTTTCTCTGATCGTCCCCATTCGTCTCGGTCTGGTGAACCATCTTTTCGATGCTTCATGGGAAGGCACCGTTGCCCGTATCGAAGACCACAAACGATGGGCCCCCAATTACGGTGCAGGCAAATGGTGGTATGAACTGGAAATGTACTGTCAGAAACCGGATGGCAGAATGATTAACAAAACAATTACCTGCGTTTCCAAGAACGTTGCAATTCATAAAAACACCATCAACCCGCAGATGTACCACGTCGGCGACCGCGTTGTCTATCTGCGCGGCACCTACGTTCCGTTCATCGTCCACCGTGAGGGTGAGATACCGCCTGCTGTCTGTGTGCTGTGCGGAAAAGACAATCCCACAGGGTCTGATACCTGCCTTTCCTGCCATGCCGAGCTTCTGAAACCGGAGGAACAAACAATATGAAATCCAAAGATATGCTTTCCGCTTACCCCGGAATACGCCGGAAAATCGCGCTTCGTTCTGTGCGGATTCTGATCCTCTCCATGCTGTGGATTGGTGCTGTTACGCTTTTTGAGACGATGTTTTTTCACGATTATCTGATCGGACACCGCGTA
>JAFYTT010000182.1 GCA_017558715.1 Clostridia bacterium
CGTGATCAAGCATATAGAACATCGTCTTGTCGCCCCAGTACGCGACGGCGATGTCAAATTCTTCCTTTAAGTCGGGAAACCGCTTTGCGAGCTTGCACCACATGCCCATCGTCAGATCGGCGCGGTTTCCGATATGCAGTGCGATCTTTGCGGCAAACGGCAGGATGTCAAACAGCACCGCGGGATTCTTTTTTACCATCGAATTCCAGATCACGCGCATGGCATTGCCGCCGTGGAGCGTGAACATCTCGGCGTAGTCCTCCATTTCAATGACACGGATCTGCGCTGGAATCATCGGCAGGAACAGACCCTCTTTTTTTGCCAGCAGGAGGGTCACGTCGTATTTGTCATAATCAAGGCAGGATGCAAACGAGAGAAACGATTTTTCCGTTCCCGCCGGCTGCATCGTGATGCCGATGATGAGGAGTTTTTGTTTTTGGGGCATGAGTGGAGCCTCCTTTTTATGAGATGATAGGTGTTGCAGGCGTGTCTCATTCCGCGTAGGGCGGGGGCTTGCTCCCGCCGTCAAGGGAGTTCAGCATAACAATTTCATGCATCAATGTGTGGGAAATCATTTTTCTGTCATATCCGTCATCGAATTTGATACGCGGCTCGTTAAAATCTCACCCGCACTGCTTCCATTCGTCGGACTTATCCCGTGTCACAACGATCAGGCAGACAACCGATGCCGCCGTGAGTGCCGCGCCGAAGACATACATACCGCCTGCGGTTCCGAGACTGCCGTCAATGACACCGCCGAGCACACCGCCGCAGACACGCGCGATGCCCTGGCCGATGCAGTACATGAGGTTCTGTCCCGTTGCCTGAAGTTCGGGTGCAATATATTTTGTGATGTACATCGCGCCGCAGTAGGTGACGACGGTGACAAGGAAGCCTGTGAGCAGATTGACCGTGATGAGTGCCGCGACACTGTGCGTCATGCCGAGGAGCAGATACCGCACCGCCGAGCCGATGACGCTGATGGAAAGCAGGACGCGGATGCCGACTTTGGCAAACAGCTTATTATAAAAGAGGAAAAACGGGATCTCGCCGACGACGAGCAGCAGGACATTCAGTCCCCAGACCCATTCCGGCTGTCCGAGCACGTCGCGCAGATACGACGGATAGAAATTGCAGTAATAGCCGTAGGCAAACTGGCACAGGAACATGAATCCGACCATGATCCAAAGGCGATGTGCGCGCAGAAGCGGTTTCAGATCGAGCTTTCCCGCCGTTTTTCCGTCGGTTTCACTTCTTGCGTGACCTTTGATACGCGGGCATCCGAGCAGGACGAGCGCGCAGAGGATTGCCATACCGACGTAAATGTAGAAAATGACATCGATGCTGTTTCCGGTAAAGAAGCCCGAGACGAGGGAGATCACGCCGAATCCCAGTGTGCCGAGGACGCGGATCGGTCCGTAGGGGAGCTTATGCTCGGACGTATATTCGAGCGTGATCGTATCGATCAGACCGGCAAACGGCGACATGAACAGCATGGTCACGCCGACGAGGACGCACATCGGCAGAAATCCGACGTCCGCCTTGATGGAGAAAAAGCAGATGGCGGAGAGGAGCACCGTGCAGATCAGCACCGTGTTTTTGTATTTTGCGCGATCGGCAAGCATACCCCAGAACAGCGGCGCGACGATCGAAACCGCAGGACCGACCGACAGAATCACGCCAGCCTCAAGCGAGGTGAATTTGTCGCCGAAGTACAGCGGCAGAAAGCAGTAAAACAGCGCATTGAAGGAATAAACCATCGCGTTTGCCAAAGCAAGGCAGAACACGGAGAATTTTTTGGAAAGGTTGATGTTCATGGGAGAAATCCTTTTTGATTGTATATGGAATACGCATACGTGATTCTATGTCTGTATGGACGACCATTGGTCGTCCGTGCGACACATCGGTCGTCCGCTGCATAAAGCATAGATTCTGTTTATGGGTGATGAATACCATGATAAGTCATGATTATGTCAATTTCCAACCGAAAAACGAAATCGAAACGCCGCGTTTCGGACGACCAATGGTCGTCCATACAGTGTAATTTAGAGCACCTGCGTCTCATTTACAGCATTGCCATGCAGAGAGAAGATTAAGTCGCGTTTCGCAGTTCCATCCACTTCATCACCCCATCGGCAATCGCCTGTGCGGTGATGTCGATGCCGTCGCCTGCAACGAGTGCTTCAAACTCCTCAGCACAGGTGACAAAGCCGATCTCGACCAGTGTCGCGGGGAACTTATAATTGCGCAGCATCGCAAGACGCTGTTTGGTGGTCTCGCGCTTGAGCCGTCCGAGGGCGGATGCGATTTCCTCTGCGACACAGTCGGCAAGGGAGCGTCCGCTTTCCGTCCAGTATAGCCCGACAACGCCGCGGATGTGCGAAATGTCGGTGTTCTGCGGCATCGAGTTCTGGTGAATCGACAGAAGCAGATCGGGTTCGAGCGCGTCGATTTCCGCCATGCGGTCGTAGATATCGACGGTGGAATCGTCCTCACGCAGTAAGATGATCTCGGCACCGAGCGCTTCCAATTTCGGCTTCAAGGCAAGGACGATCGCAAGATTGCAGTCCTTTTCGTCATAGCCCTGATGCGTACCGGGTGTCAGCGTACCGCGCTCCGAGCCGCCGTGACCTGCATCGAGGACGACGGTTCTGCCCGCGAGCGGTTTTTCGGAGGAAAGGTCGGTTTCCATCGGTTCGCGCAGGGCGATGACGATGTTTGAGTCCTCATAGAGCACGCGGAAGCCGTAGAAGGTATCGCGTTCGTGCAGGGTGAAATTGTAAACGGTATACGCAGCCTCCTCCTCGCCGCCGTTGACAAACGAGACGGAGGAGAGAATCGGGTTGCCGGTAAGGTCTGCCGCCGAAGCATCGGTATGACCGCGGTAGAGCGTGACGCGGAACGAGGTGTCCTCCTTGACGCAGTTGACGGGAACAGGATGGGTTGTGGGAATGACGAGCCGCACTTCCCCATCCCGCCGCTCGGTCGTCAATGCACCGAACGACGCAAGTCCTCCCCGATGTTCCGTCACAGCAATGCCGTCCGCATCGAGATACGCCGTATTGCCGGCAAGGGAGACTTTGGCATAGCCGTCGCGGATTTCATATGCCGAGGTCGTCATGCCGGCGGTCGTCGGGATATAGTCATCGTAATACCAGCTGGTCGGGGAGATTTTCAACTCCGTGCTGTTCTTTTGTACCGTGACACCGATGACAGACCCATCGCCCATTGCGTAGATTTCCCCGCCGTCGACCGTCAGCGCGTGCTCACCGAAGACCGAGGAAAAGGTGAGCGTTCCGCAGAAGATGACCTCGCCATCCGTTGGTGCAGGAAGCGGGAGCGTCCCCGAGAACACTGCCGTTCCGTCGGCGCGGGTGTCCCCTCTTGCAAGCGATAGCATGGTTTCCCCGAGTTTTGCTGTGACAGCGGCATCGGCATTGGCGGTGACGGAGACGGACAAACCGTCGCGGTGGTGGATGGCCGTCAGAGATGCGGGATAAGCGCCGGTCAGAATCGGCTGAATCTCGGCGGTTTCCGTCTCGGTTGTTTGTGGGAGTTCTGTGTCTTCCACCTTTGGCGGGGATGCGTTTTTCCAGATGGTATGCGTATATTCTTCCCCGTTTTGTGAAAAGACAAACGTATTTTCGCCGTCGTGAAGCGGTGTATAGAACGAAA
>JAFYTT010000183.1 GCA_017558715.1 Clostridia bacterium
AAATAAGGCATAAAAAGAAAGAGGTGACGTTCTGTGCTGCTCGCCATTCATATCGGCAATCATGCGATTTCCTTTGCTGTGTACAACACAGAGGATCGGACGCAGTCCGCATCGGAACGCCTTTGCTTCTGTGCGGAGATCGCGGCAAAACCGATCCGCTCCGCTGATGAATATGCTGTTCTGCTCGGACAGATCTTTTCCCTGCGCGGTTGTCCTCCCAAAACAATCACGGATGTGATTCTGTCGTCAGTCGTTCCATCGCTGACTGAGGTTATCCATGCAGCCGCCGCACAATTTTTCCCTGTCCGTCCGCTGGTTGTGTCCTCCGGCATCAAAACGGGACTGCGCATCCGCATTGACAATCCGTCTCAGCTCGGTGCCGATCTCTGCGCGCTTGCCGTCGGTGCATCCGCATACTGTTCGGGTCCTGCCGTCATTGCGTCCTTTGATTCCGCGACCACACTGACGGTTTTGTCAGCTCCCTTTGAGCTTGCCGGCGTTGTCATCATGCCGGGTCTGCAGTCCGCCGCACAGGCGCTCGACCGTGACACTGCACTTCTGACCGACATTCCGCTGGAAGCACCGCACCGCGTCATCGGAAAAAATACGGCTGATGCCATGAAGTCGGGGCTGATGCTCGGCTGTGCCGCACAGATTGACGGCATGGTGTCAAGAATCGCCGCAGAGCTGCATGTTTCCGTATCCGATCTGACCCTGCTTTCCTGCGGACGGTATGCGGGACGTATCACACCTCACTGCATCTCCTCTTTTACCGAGATGCCGCACCTGCTGTTTGAAGGACTTTACACAATCCACGAAAAAAATCACTGATCCTCAAAACGATCAAACCGCGGTATCTTCCGCGTTTGAAATACATCAAGTACCGCACTGTATCCGCGATTCCGCAGAACGGCAGCGGCCAAAGGAGTATCCCATGAACACAACCCGTAATCCCAAAATCCGTCAGATGGTACAATTGGCCATACTGACAGCACTGCTTCTCGTTCTCGCATTTACGCCGATCGGCTATCTGCGTCTCGGTCCGTTTTCCATCACCTTCATGCCCGTTCCCGTTGTCATCGGAGCCATTCTGCTCGGTCCCGGCGGCGGCGCATTTCTCGGTCTGGTGTTCGGCCTGACCTCGTTTGCACAGTGCTTCGGCATTGACCCGATGGGCACGACGCTGATGACCATCAACATCTTCTACACCTTCGTCATGACGGTTGTCACCCGCACATTGGTCGGTTTCTTCACCGCGCTTGTCTTCCGCGGCATGCGTTCCCTGTTTGAAAAGCTGCCGAAATCCGACAAAACAAAGCCTGTCACCTATGCCATTGCTTCTGCGGCAGGTCCTCTGTTCAACACCGTTCTGTTCATGTCCGCGATGTACATTTTCTTCGGCAAAGAACAGGTCGTTCTCGATGCATTCGCGCTGACCGGTGCTGTTCCGTTCTTTGTCTTTGTCTTCGGACTTGTTTTTGCCAATGCGATGGTTGAGCTGCTTGTCACCCTGCTGATCGGTACGGCAATTTGTGTCGCGCTGGATCATGCAAAAGTTCTTCGCAAATAATCCATATTCCAAGAAACATTTTGGGACTGCCGCAGGATGAACCTGTGCAGTCCCAATTTTTCATGTGGTATAGCGTTTGATCTTCGTATCCTGTGACAGAACACCGTCATCCATGCGGTAGACCTTATCTGCCATCGCGGCAATGTTGTCGTCATGCGTGACCATAATCAAGGTCTGATGCTGAACTGCCTTTGTTTTGAGCAGAAGCTCCATCAGCTCTTTGGCGGAGTTCTTGTCAAGGTTACCCGTCGGTTCATCCGCAAGCATCAAGGACGGATAGTTGATGAGCGCACGCGCAACGGCAACACGCTGCTGCTGACCGCCCGACAGCTCATGCGGCAGATGGTGGATACGGTCGGCAATACCGAGGATTTCGAGAAGCTCATTGATATGCGGATAGGAAAGCTTCCGACCGTCGAGCAGGGACGGCATGATGATATTTTCCAGCGCCGTAAACACAGGAATCAGATTGTAATTCTGGAAGATGAAGCCGATGTGTTTGCGGCGGTATTCGGCAAGCTCCTCGCTTTTCAGCTTATAGATATCGCGTCCGTTGATATAGACGGTGCCGCCGGACGGAACATCAAGACCGCCGCACAGCTGAAGCAGTGTACTTTTACCGGAACCGGATGTGCCGACAATCGCAACAAATTCGCCTTCTTCCACAGTAAAGTTGCAGGTCTTGACCGCGGAAATGATATTTTCACCCTGATGGTAAACCTTCGTTAAGTTATCACATTCAAGAACAGTCATTTTTTCATGTCCTTTCTATCGTTTTGGATACATCAATGAAGAAGATTCTGCTTCAGCTGCCGTTTGCAGACCCAGACGGGAATCAATACATTGATTGCGGTGAGAACCAGCATCGATGCAAGTGAGAAGAACACCAGCCCAACGCTGAGATTGCCGATGTTGAACAGCCCGATCACAGACGACGCGAAAATACCGACCACCGACGACAGCACCGACGCAATCATGAATTCGAGGATGTTCATGCGGGCAATCTGCGTGTGCTGTGCGCCGATCAGATACATCGCACGCATCGAAGGCGCACGAACCTCAAGCATAAAGTGTGCCATAGCAACCAACAGCAGAACGGCAACGATCAAAACAAAACTCTGCATAATCGCAATGAACAGCACCGCATGGAGCGCCGCCAGCTTTGCCTGCCGCAGTTCCTCATGGATATCCGTAACCGTAAACTTATAGTCAATTTCCAGTGCCGCGAGGTCTTCTCTGACGGCAGTCAGCACCTCAGCTTTGTTGCTGTCACAACGGACGGCGTAGGAATAAACATCGGAAATACCCGTCATTTCCGTGAACAGCTCGGGTGTGGTGTACACCGTGATAAAGTCCTCATACGGATGATCCTCGGGACGGTAGATGACCGCGCCGACTTTGTATTCCTTCCATTCGGAGCGAATACGGCTTTCTCCGCTGTCGGCGGTACTGTCTTCCACAACACAGCTGGTACGCAGAGCAAGAACATCGCCCTCATGGTAGAATTTATCGTTGTTTGATGCCCATCCGTGAACAACCAGCGCGATGGTATCTTCATTTCCGAATACGTTGTCAAGCGAACCCGATACGACATCCGCGCCGACAAGCATATGCAGAAGCTCTTCATCCGCGCCGATCAGTTCTACATCGGTGACATTGCGCTTCCAGATACGTCCCGTGTTGGTCTGTCCGAACTGTCCGTTCTTGACCGCATTGGAGACCAGTTGCTTTTCGATATCGGATTCCACCAGAAGCTCGTCGATGTATTCATAGAACTCGGAGATTTCCATGCGCCGTTCAATGCCCGCAACATGCTCGATGGCGGCAACAGCGTCTTCTGTATCCGGGGTCATCGTATCGTATATTATCGAAACAGCATTGTCACCGTACAGATAGAAGTCCACAAGCTCCATTTCACGGGCATCGGGTGCCTCGGCATACGCAATGGAGATCTGTTGGGAGAAGAATGTATAAATGCAGACCAGCAGAATGATAACGACACAGAAAAGACGGTTGATACCGCGGTTTCGTGTAAAGAACAGCACTGAAATACGCTCGATCAGATTCTTTTCGGAGAACAGAATATCGGATGTTTTGGCAACAAAGATATTACCCGACTGATGAACAGCAGACAGCATCTGGGAATGGGCGACACTCGTCAGACGCTTGGAGATGACATAAACGACACCGCACAGAATCGCCGCCGCGAGAACCAGCAGAATCACCATTGCCGCCCAGTCAAAGCGGAACCACAGGAAAACACGTTCCGTGGAAATGTTCTTTGTCAGTGCACAAACCAACCACATCAGAGCCGCCGCACCTGCAATACCGAACGGAAAAACCGCCAGGAAAATCGCACCGTACTTGAGCAGCTGCATACGGAAGATCTGCTTCCACGTCGCGCCGATCATCGTCAGCGTCGCAAGCTCGCGCAGGTTCTTCTGCATATCAAGATAGATAAAGACCGCAAGCGCGATGCCCGCAGGCAGAATCGAAAACAGGAACATGACGAGCATCGTCGATCCCTCGTAATACGGCGGGATCAGCGCAAGCTCCGACAGCATCTCGTTTCTTCCGGCATAATTGATGTCTGTGGCATTTCCGTCTTTATCCTTGCCCTGAAGACCGAGATCTTTAATCAGCTGATCCATACTGACCTTGATGCCGTTTCGGTCAACGCCCTTCAGGGTCAGATAAACGTCGGTTGTGTAGGTGGGACCGTAATTTTCCGATCCGCGCAGATATGCGGCCGTTTCCTCATTGCAGAATACATACTGCACAGCGGGTGCGGCAGAGGTAAAGGTACCGACCACACGGAAGGAAACCTCATGATAGCCGCCCTGGACAAAGATCCCGACCGGCTGCTCTTTATCAAGCGTCAGATTGGAGAAATAGCGCTCTGCATCCTCGGACACCAGAATTTCGCCGAACGCCTCGGGCAGACGGCCTTCTGTCAGCCGCAGATAAAAATAGTCTGCGGTCGTTTCGGAATACTCGGTAAAGTAGACCTGTGAAAACGATGCCAGGTCATCCGGATTGTCGGCAGACGCGAAAATGTCGATCGCGGTATAATCCCGGATGTACGTTTTTTCCGTATAGTCCGGAACAAGGAGCGGATCGAGATCATAAAACTGTGTATGCTGCGGCCCGTTGACGCGGCGGAGCATTTCCACTTCCGCCTCATAACTGGACGCATAATAAATCAGAACACTCGCACACAGAATGACCATACAAAGGATGGAGCACGCAAGCAGAACATATGCGCGTTTGTTGCGCAGAAACGATCGCAGGGGGTAATGGTAATACGATTTTATGGTTTGACGCTGATCCAAACAACTTCCTCCCTTATCAGATGGATTGTGATTTTATTATAACACATATAGAGACAATGCGCAAGATGTTTTGTTGAAAAAAACCAAAAATCACACAATTTTCATCGATTCTATTGAAAGTCATCACGCATTGTGGTATAATAATTTTCGTAAAGCATTTTCGTATCAAAGGAGTACCGTATGCAGATTCTCGAAACCATCAATACCGTCACACGCGCAGTCGAAGGTGCCGCCGCTTATTTCCGGCATCCCTTTACCTCTGCCGTCATTTTAGCAGGCGGTATCGGTTCCCGCATGAAAACAGAACCGAAAGCCGACACGGGCGCTGTCACAAAACAGTTTCTTTCCCTTGGGGACGAACCGATCATCCTGCGTACGATCCGTATGTTTGAAGACTGTCCGACCATCGACGAGATTATTCTCGTGGTGCGCGAGGAAGAGCGCTCGCTGTATCCGCCCCTGCTCTCCCGTGCGGAAATCAGCGAGGTTAAGAAAATTGTTCCCGGCGGTGAAACCCGACAGGATTCTGCTTATCAGGGTCTGCTTGCCGTAGATCGCGATTGTGCGTTTATCGCCATTCACGACGGCGCACGTCCGCTGATCACACCCGAGCAGATCACCGCGGTTGCCAAAGAAGCCTACCGCATCGGCGCGGC
>JAFYTT010000184.1 GCA_017558715.1 Clostridia bacterium
ATTATGAACAACATCAAACTTGCTATCGCCTGTGATCACGGCGGATACGATCTGAAAAAGGAGATCATCGCTTATTTTGAGAGCGAAGGCATCGCATACGAGGATTTCGGCTGCGATTCCACCGCTTCCGTCAATTATCCTGTCTATGCGTCCAAGGTATGCAAGGCAATTCAGTCCGGTGACTGTACCCGCGGTATTCTTGTCTGCGGTACCGGTATCGGCATGAGTATGGCTGCAAACAAGCATAAGGGCATCCGTGCGGCTTGCTGCTCCGATACGTTCTCTGCACGCATGACCCGTATGCACAACGATGCAAACGTCCTGTGTCTGGGCGGACGCGTTGTCGGTGCAGGTCTGGCACTCGACATGGTCAAGCTGTTTGTGGAAACGGAATTTGAAGGCGGCGGACGTCATACCGAGCGTGTCGCGCTGCTTACTGAAATCGAAAACGAACAGTAAATCCAAAACAACGGAAATACCGTACGATGCTCCGGTCCAGCCGGGTCGTACGGTATTTTTTTATTTGTCTTGAATTTTTGCCGCATTTTTCTGTTCTTCCGATTTTTTGGAAAACAGGGTGCGCGGCAGATAGCCCGGGTTTTTGCGCTCACGGAAAAATCCGAATCTGCGCAGAGCACGGTAAACGCGTTCTGCCGTCTGGGTCGGATAGCAGTTGTGTTCATCGATCACAATGTCCGCATACTTTTCATACAGCGGGACACGTTCACGGTACAGATCGTATAGTGACTGTCCGCGCCGCAGGACAACGCCGCGTTCTCTCGGTGTCCGAAGACGCTTCTGCAAAAGCGGAAATGCCAGTTTTAGGTAGACAACCGTGCCGTTTTCCGACAGATGGCGCATGGCATCTTCTCCGTAAACCACACTGCCGCCGGTGGCGATGATGCAGTTTTCGGTGTCAAGTTCGGCACAGATGCGGTTTTCGATGGCGAGAAAGCCATCCGTTCCGTGTTCACGGATCAGATCGGGGATTTTCTTCCCGGTTTCGGTTTCAATAATGCGGTCGGTGTCGAGAAAGGTCAGGTCAGCGGCTGCAGCAATGCGTTTGCCGATCGTCGTTTTTCCGACAGCCGGCATGCCGATCAGAATGATATTTCGGTGTTTTGGCGGGAGAGGGGCAGGATCGGCGGCATCCTCTCCGCACATCGCCGCGGATTGCGTGTCGTCTGTCATTTTTTGCAGATGGTAACAACGACAGGGTTGTGGTCGGAGGGATGTTCGCCGTCAAAGAGTGCATCGATGACGCGGTAATCGGCAACATCGTATGCATCACGGCTGACATAGCAGAAGTCGATGATCGCATCGAGGTTCTTGAAGCCGTGGAATGTCGGTGCGGCATACAGGTCCTTTGCAAGGTACTTGGAATCGGCGAGAACACCTGCGGTGAAATACTTGTAAACTTCGCTTGTGCGTTCGTCGTAGTTGAAGTCACCGGTGACGGAAACGGGCGCATCCAGACCTTCGACAAAGTCATAGAGATAGTGTGCCTGTACCATACGGACTTCCTCGGGACCGTGGTCGAGATGCGTGTTGATGTGATAAAGTTCGGTCTTGTTTTCCTTGTCATACAGCTTTGCCCAGGTATAGACGCGCGGGCAGAGGCTGCCTTCGACATACGAGAAGACCTCGGGCGTATCGGTCAGCCAGCGGGTGTCCTCGGCGAGAATATCAAAGCGTTCATTCTTGACAAAAATTGCGGAATATTCGCCCTTATCACCGCCATCACGGCCAAAGCCGGCAGAGGTGTATGCGGGAAGTGCGGCACGCAGGATGTTCATCCACTGCGGTGTTGCTTCCTGGACGCCGAGAATGTCGGGGTTCGATGCGCGGATGGCCGCCAGTACACGTGCGGTACGTTCTTCGGTGACGCCGCCGCACCAGAGGTTGAACGACATAATGGAAATGGATTTCATGGTTGGTTCCTCCTTTTGGGGATCATGATTGGATTTGATATCATTGTATCACGCGTTGCGAAATTTGTCAATATGTTTTTTGCGAACCGCCTCCGACAGATTTTGTTTCTTTTGGCACGGATTCTGCGCATCGGTCAAGCACGAAATCCGATAAAACGCATACATTGATAGGGAAATCTGAATAACCGGAGGTTCTTTATGACTGCTACCGCACATTCGTCTCCCGCCTATTTTGCCGCCGCCAATACATCCGACGGCTTTTATTCCCGCTTTCCCGCGCTGTTTGATCCCGCATGCGGCAAATGGCAGAAAATCTATATCATCAAGGGCGGACCGGGAACAGGAAAATCGTCGTTTTTGAAACGTGCGGCGGAACATGCCGAAGGGAAAGGCTATACCGTGGAGCGCTATTACTGCTCGGCTGACCCGAACTCTCTCGACGGGATCCGGATTCCCGCATGCGGCATTGCGATGTTGGACGGAACGGCGCCGCATACGGTGGATGCCGTCTATCCCGGTGCCGTCGAGGAAATCATCAACATGGGCATGTTTTTCGATGTCCGCGTCCTGCGCGAAAAAACAGAGGTGATCCGCGCACTCTGTGAGGAGCACAAAGCCCATCACGCCGCGGCAAGACGGTATCTGCGTGCGGCAGGCGCGATGCGTGAACAGCAGTTGTCTTGCCTGTCGGACGCTTTTCTGTCCGACAAAGCATCGGGTGCCGCATGGCGCATCGTAAAAACCATGCCACGGGAGACAGAGCCTGTTTTCGATATGCAGTTTGTCACGGCGATTTCCTCGCAGGGGATTGTACATCTGCCGACAGCCGAGGTCTCTGCACGGTATATTCCGGTGACCGACGGCGGACGTGCGGCACTGTTCTTTGATGTACTTTCTGAGGCGGCAGAGATGTACGGTGTGTCCTTTGTCCGATATGCATCACCTCTGCGCCCGGCAGAAACCGAAGGTATTTATTTCCCGGGTATCGATACGGTTTATATGACAGACCGCTATGGAATTCCGTCTTCCTCTCGGGTACTGAATATCGCGCGGTTTTACGACAAGGAAAGGCTGTCTTCCGTTCGGTCAAGGGTGCGGTTTGCACGGACCTGCGAGCAGACCCTGCTTGACGGGGCGTGTGAAGCATTGCGCGCGGCAGGGCAGGTACACGATGTACTGGAATCCCATTATATCGCGGCGATGGATTTTGATGCGATGAATACGTTCATCACGCGGTTTCTGCGTGGATTTTGTGAATAATTCGTTGGAATTGTTGGGAATTTTTATGAAAAAACCTTGTATGTACAGCAATTATATGATATAATATAGTATCATGGGGATTTTATCACCATGATACTGCAAACAGGAAAATCATTTGAAATATACAGGAATACGAAAGAAGGTACTTCTATGAAATATCTGGTTGTTCTTGCAGACGGTATGGCAGATCTGCCGCTCGAGGCACTCGGCGGAAAAACACCGATGGAAGCGGCAAACAAGCCGATGATGGATCGCCTTGTCAAAGAAGCGTATGTCGGTACGGTTTCCAATGTGCCAAACGGTATGGTGCCCGAAAGCGATACTGCCAATCTGGCGGTTCTGTCGTACGATCCCAAGGTCTATTCCAAGGGGCGTTCTCCGCTGGAAGCACTGAGCATGGGACTTACGATGACCGAGACGCAGACTGCCATCCGCTGTAATGTTGTTACGCTGTCGGAGGAGCAGGCGGTCTATGAGGAAAAGATCATTCTCGATCACTCCGCCGATGAAATCACGACAGCGGAGGCGGATGAACTGATCCACGCCATCGATGCCGCACTCGGCAATGAGGTGCGCCGCTTCTATACCGGTATCTCTTACCGCCACTGTCTGCTCTGGGACAATGTTCCCACCGAATACAATTTCGAGCGTCCGCATGACCATCTCGGCGAGGTCATCGGTCCGTATCTGCCCGCGGGTGAGAACGGCGCGCCGTATCTGGAGCTGATGAAAAAGAGCTATGACATTCTCAATCATCATCCCGTCAACGAGGCCCGTCGTGCACGCGGTCTGAAGCCCGCAAACTCCATCTGGCTGTGGAGTCCCGGCAAAAAACCGCAGCTGCCCGATTTCAACGAAAAATGGGGTCTGCGCGGTGCGGTCATCTCTGCCGTTGACTTAATCAAGGGCATCGGCATCTGTGCCGGTATGAAGTCCATCGATGTCGAGGGCGCAACCGGCAACGTACATACGAACTATAAGGGCAAGGCGGATGCCGCAATTCAGGCATTCCGCGAAGGATATGACTACGTCTATATTCATGTCGAAGGTCCCGACGAATGCGGACACCGTGCGGAAACGGAGAATAAGGTCATTTCCATCGAAAAGATTGATCAGCTGATTCTTGCACCGGTATTTGACTATCTGATGGAAACGGGAGAGGATTTCCATGTCATGGTTCTGCCCGACCATCCCACGCCGATCGTCCGCCGTACCCACACCATCGATCCCGTTCCGTATCTGATCTGGAAAAAGGAGCAGCCGTACGAAGGTGCCAACGTCTTCTCTGAGGCGGCAGCGGCGGCAAAGGAACAGTATCTTGCCCACGGCTATGATCTGATGCGTACATTCTTATAATACAGGAGAAACTCATGCAAAATCAGGATATGAATGAAAAGGATTACGAAAATCCGCTGGGACAAACGGATGAGACGGAAGACGAGGAAGAGCTTCTGACACCCGAAGAAGAGGCGGCACAGAGAACCCGATCGGCGGCGAAGGAGCTGTTTGAATGGGTCGAGCTGTTTGCATACTCGGTTTCGATTGTCATCATTCTCTTCACGTTCATCTGCCGCATTGCCGTCGTTTCCGGTCCGTCGATGGAAAAGACGCTGTTTGACAAAGAAGTTCTTCTTGCCTCCGATCTGTTCTACGAACCGCAGGCGGGTGATGTCATCGTGTTCCAGTCCAACACCATTCTCGACAATGAAGCGATTGTCAAGCGCGTCATCGCGACGGAAGGACAGACCGTCGACATTGATTTCCAGAACTGGATTGTCTATGTGGACGGTGAGGCCATCGAGGAGCCGTATATCAACTATGAGGCGGGACGCTATATGAACCCCTCCGATTATTCTTTCCCGATGACGGTGGAAGAAGGAAAAATCTTCGTCATGGGCGATAACCGCAATCATTCCACCGACAGCCGTGATAACCGTATCGGTCAGGTCGACACGCGGTTTGTACTCGGACGTGTGCTTTTACGCATCCTGCCCTTCGGTACATTCGGTCCCATCGATTAACCAAAAACAGAAAGGGAGACTTGATTCTGAAAAGTCTCGGTAAAGAATATGCCATCTGATATTATCCAATGGTTTCCCGGCCATATGGCGAAAACCAGACGACTGATTACGGAAAATCTGCCGCAGGTGGATCTCGTCATTGAGGTGCTCGATGCGCGGATTCCGTACAGCTCGAAAAATCCCGAGCTGCGCCGTCTTGTCGGTCAGAAGCCGGTATTGACCATTCTCTCAAAATCCTCTCTTGCAGACCCCGAGGCGGGACGCATCTGGATGGATTACTATAAAGCATGCGGACGGCGCGCGGTGTTTACCGACTGCGTGACGGGATTCGGCATGGACCGTCTTGCACAGGCTGTTGAGGAAATGCTTGCAGAAAAGCGCGAACGGTACGACGCCAA
>JAFYTT010000185.1 GCA_017558715.1 Clostridia bacterium
CCCAACACCAATCTCCGTCAAGAAATACACTATTCGGTAAATCCTGTTTGAGCTGTTGGCACACAGTTGTTTTTCCAACTCCCATAGTGCCACCAATCATATATAAAGTTTTCATCATTCACACCTACAAATTCTTATTTAGCAAATACATTGTCATGATCCGGAAACACAATATCGAATTGGCACTTTATTCATAAGAATTGAGAACGAGCATCTTTACATACGCCATATATTCGCGCACGACCGACGGAAACCACAGCTGAATCCGCTCGGTTCTGGCGCCGACAAAATCGGACTCCAGCCCGTATTTGCCGCAGAGAAATGCGATACGCGGCATGTGAAAGGTAGAGGAAACGGAAATGCAGTCATATTCCGCAAGTCCGTGCGCGTCGATCAGGCGAAGAAAGCCGCGGATGTTGCCCTTGGTCGAGTTGGCTTCCTCGTCAAGCAAAATCCGTTCGGAGGCAATGCCGTGTTTTTCCAGATACCACGCCATAACCTGTGCTTCGGTATAAACCTCACCCTCATCGGTCGCACCCGATACGAGCGCAATCGCTTCGGGGTTCTTGTCAAGCAGTTCCAGCGCCGCATCAAGCCGTTCGGCAAGCATTTCCTTCGGCTCTGTACCACGGACGCGGCAACCATAGACCAGCACCGCAGTTTTACCGTCATTGGATACCTCTGTATGCTCATACGAAGACAAAAAGCCAAGAAAAATGCAGAATGTCACAGTAAAGAAAATCACACCGAAGCAGTACAGTCCACGTGCCGCCGAAAACAGCTTCTTTGGCAGATGCGATTCCCAGAACCGCTCGGTCAGGGGCGGAATGGCAATGACCGCAACTGCCGTCAGCGGCAAGGCATAGGAGAAGGCGGTTCCCGCATAGGAGATTACCGACAACAGATACTCGGTAAAGCAAAACGCAGAGATGACAATACAGATGCCGACAATCACCCGCAGAGGGGACGGTCTTGTCACACGTGCTGCGATTTTACTCATTGGGGTACTGCTCCTCGCAGAGATATGCGGCGAGCAGCTTCATCGTGTTGAGCACACCGTCCACATGAGAGCGTTCATAGCCGTGGGATGCGTAAACACCCGCACCGATCAGCGCGTGACGCAGATCAAAGTTGCGGACAGCAACAGAGCAGTCGGAGGAATACATGATATACATATCGACAGCATAACCGATGTCGTGCTTCTTTGCAAGCTCAACCAGCTTGCAGTTGATATCATAGTCATAAGGACCGGAACCGTCCGCCGCGCAGATGGAAACCTCGCGCTCGGTGCAGGTCAGACCGTTGCCGACACAGCCCATATCGACACCGAAAATTTCCGTGACACCCGCAGGACAGATGCCTGCCGCACCGTGACCGACTTCTTCGTATGTGGTGAAGTGGATATAGATATGGCGGTCGGTCTTGATGTTGTTGTCAACGAGATACTTGGTAAAGCCGAGCAGGATTGCCGCGGAGAGCTTGTCGTCGAGATAACGGCTCTTGATGTAGCCGGATTCGGTGATGACGGTACGCGGGTTGACGCAGACGTAACAGCCGTTTTCAATGCCGAGCGCCTTGGTGTCAGCGGCAGAGGAAACGACCTCGTCGAGCACGACCTCGACGTTGTCCCAGTTACGGACAGCGGAATTGACACCGCCGTTGACGTGTGCGGAGGCGTCGCACAGCTGGAGCGTGCCTTCCACGGTCTTGCCGTCACGGGTGTAAACCTTGACAAATTCCGTTTCGGTGTTGGATGCGGACAGACCGCCGACGGGTCTCACACGCAGACGACCGCTGCCCTTGACCTCAGCGACCATCGCACCGAGTGTGTCGATGTGCGCAGAGAGCAGGATTGCGTTGTCGTCGTTTTCCTTTTTGCAGAGCGCACCGAGGTCGGCAAGCACGCCGCCCTTCAGTTTGATTTCCGCGGGAATGCCGAGTGCTTCAAACTGTTCCTTTGCCCAGATGCCGACCTCACGGCAGAATCCCGTCGGGCTGTCGATGGCGAGCATTTCTTTGAGTACGTTTAAGGTGTAATCGAGATCGAATTTCATGATGATGTTCCTCACTTTGTTGTTATTTTGATGGGTACAGTATATCACAAAATGGCGGGGATTGCAATGGGTTTGCGGCAGTGTAAAAATTTTTTCGAGAAATTTTGAAAAAGAGGGAACTTTTTTTCCAATAGAACGTCTATATAAAGTAAGAACACAGAAGAAATTACGATACTGTAAAGAAACCGTAAAAATATTTCCGATATCATTCGACATATTGACAGCGAAATCCGCGAATGATATAATACTTTTACGGAACTGTCCAAGCACCATCCAAACACACAAAGGAGCAAGCCTATGAAACGATCTCACATTGTCATATTGACCGCAATCCTTCTTTGCCTGTTTACGCTCGCCGCCTGTCAGACCGACAGCAGCGATACGCAGGATACCACCGCTATCCATACGCAGAATATAACGGAAATCACGGAAACGACAGAACCCGCGGAAACAACCGCAGCCATCACAACACCTGTTCCGACCGAATTGACCGAGGAACAGAAGGCACTCATCGACCGCAATTTGGATATCATCGCATCCTCTGTCACCGGCGATTCGTACTATATGCCCGATATCATTGCCGAAAACCGGGAAACCTTCAATGAAATCGTGAAGATCGGACGTCCCGCCATTCCGTATCTGCGGCAAATCGGAGAAAATCTTTTCAACGGTAACACCCAATTTATCCACATCCGCCGCGGCACAGCCCTGCAGGCAGTGTATGATATTGACCGAACGGTTTATGATATGACAATTCCCTCCCACACAGGAGAACTGACCATACGGCTGCATGTTTCCCGATTCAACAGTTCGCCCCAGAATATGTACAACGAAGGAATCGCAACCTTTGGTGCATATCTCACAGACACAAAAAAGCATACCGTCGCGTCTTCATCGACCGAAATCTGCAATCCTTCCGCAGAATGGTCACCTGACGCACAAACCGCCGTCATCACGTCACGCAGGTACGATGATGAAACCCTGCTTTTTCTGAATGCCGACGGCCGCAGAGTCCTGACGTGCGACACTGTCATTGATTTGATCGAGGGGCAATATCCCGATCCCAACCTCCGTTACCACTCCGATTTTGAGATTCTTGCATGGAACGACGACGGCAGTATTTCCGTCGCAATGCAGACTTACGGCGAACAGCCCAATCCCCTCGCGCTAAGAATCACGTTCCGCTATCAGCCCGACGGCAGTCTGACCGACCTTTCCTGTGAGGAAACGCCGCTTTCATGGTCGGAATATGAAGCGATCACAGACCCGCCGATGAGCGAAACCGAGATCGGCATGGAGGTCGGATACATTCTGTTCGGAGATTACAGTGATACCACAATCGATCAGCGCATTGCAGAATTAGTTGCCAAAATGGGATCCATTGACCAAACGCTGGAAAGCAGGTATACCTCTGCTTCCTACCGCATCCTGATGGGCTTGGGCAATGCCGCTGTCCCGACCTTACTGCGGCTTGCCGAATCCCCCGAAGAAACGGGACTGCTCAATGCATACTGGGGATCGATGTATGAGTACAGATTTCGGGCAATGTTTGCCGCCGCACGCCTCGATCCTACGGCTTTTCCCGATCTGCGTACCTCACCGAACAACCGCTGTCTGTTTTTTGAAGCCAATGCGTATAACCCGGATATCAGCGCACAAAGCCTGCTGTTCGATCTTGACCGTGATCGGATTCTCGACTGCAGATATATGCCGTTTATTGATGAGCTGGAAGCACGCTTCGGTATCAACATCCGAGTCATTAACAATGAAATTCTGCAGATGCAGATTCTCTCATGGGAATCGGACACTGCGGTGCGCTTCGGCTTCACCGTACAGTCCCGCGTTTCCGATATCGGTGAGATCACCGGCGAATTTGTATATGATCTTGCCACAGATACCCAGCTGTCCCTCACATATGAAACAGAATATGAACCCGATCTCGGTCCCGAACCGTATGATGCAATGACCGAGGATATCGCAGAACAGTTATATCGGATGTCATTGCATTATCAGAAGTATTATGCTGTTAACAAAGATGCGCTTGCCGCCATTGCCGCCTTGGGCGAAGATGCACTTCCGTATCTTCAGTCCGTGATTGAGAATAGCCCCTCACACATGGGATACAAAATGCTCTCCGCACGGCAGGCAGTTTATGCAATCAAACCGTCACTGTACGATCTGGAATTCTACTCTCCCGGCGGAACAAAGAAAATCTTCTTTTCTGTCAGTGAAATCTTCCCGTTCAAAACCTCGCTTCAGTACAATTATCCGATTTTAATCGATCTGCTGACGGGAGAGGAAACCGAGCTTGTCAGAGAAGAAGACTATAATTCCGGCTTTTTGAATCCCGTTGTGACATTTTCCCCGGATGGCAGGTATGTGCTCATTCACAACAGCGGCGAGGATATCGGTGCGGGTGATCCGATCATCGCCGACACACGGACAGGAAAAGTCTTCACACTGAAATTAAATCTGTTTCTTCCGTTATATCAGATGTATCCAAATCAGTCATTTGACATCTCCAATCTATCCCTGACACCGCGCGCATGGGATCCCACGGGAACGCTTTACCTCGACTTTGAATTACCAACCGCCAGAGGTGACACATGGATAGACGAGGAATGGTCCTATTATTACAACGGACTGGTTCGCGGCTGGTATTCCGTCAATCTGAAAGACGGTACGCCGTATGGTCCGATTGTTGAGGAATATATCGCGCCGACCAAACGAAAATAAGCGGCATTTCTTCTCAAATCTCCCCAAATTCATTGACAACCCCCGATTTTCATGGTATAATATAGTATCTATATATGATAAATATTATACTTGAAAATAGAGAAAGGAAACCACTATGCATTGGTCAGAAGAAATTGCGCTCAAGGTCATTGAACGCAACCCCAACAAAGAAGAATATGTCTGCGCGGCAGGCATCAGCCCGTCCGGCAGCATTCACATCGGTAATTTCCGTGATATCGCCACCTCGTATTTCGTCGTAAAGGCGCTGCGCAAGATGGGCAAAAAAGCGCGTCTGCTCTTCTCCTGGGACGAATTCGACCGTATGCGCAAGGTTCCGGCAAACGTCGCCGCTGTCCGTGACGACTTTGAACAGCACATCGGCAAGCCGTACACCGACGTTCCCAATCCGTTCGTCGAGGACACGGTAAATGCAACCTATGCAGAACACTTTGAAGCAGAATTCTGCGAATCCATCAAGCGCTTCGGCATTGAAATGGACTACCGTCATCAGACCGAAATGTATCGCTCCGGCAAGTATGCAGAACACGTCATCCATGCCCTGCGTGAGCGCGGCAGAATCTTTGACATTCTCGACCGCCACAGAACGCAGGAAGCACAGCCGGGTGAACGTGAAGCTTACTATCCCGTTTCCATTTACTGCCCTGTCTGCGGACGCGATACCACCAAGATCCACTCCATTTCCGATGACTGCACCGAGGCTGACTACACCTGTGCCTGCGGTCATTCCGGACACTTCAACTTCACGACCGACTTCAACTGCAAGCTCGCATGGAAGGTCGACTGGCCGATGCGCTGGATGTATGAAGGCGTTGACTTTGAACCCGGCGGAAAGGATCACGCTTCCCTGCACGGCTCCTACGACAACGCAAAGGACGTTGCAAAGGAAATCTTCGGCTATGAAGCACCGCTGTTCCAGGGTTACGAGTTCATCGGCATCAAGGGTCAGGTCGGTAAGATGTCCGGCTCCTCCGGTCTGAACATGACGCCGGAACTTCTGCTCAAGCTCTATCAGCCTGAAGTCATTCTGTGGCTCTACTCCAAGACCGAACCGCTCAAGGCATTTGACTTCTGCTTCGATGACGGTATTCTGCGCCAGTATTTTGAATTTGACAAGATGCTGAACGAACAGCGCGAAGGTACGCTCGACGAATACGGTCAGGCAATCCTGTACAACTGCGAGGTTGAAGGACGTGCTCCTGTTACCGTTCCGATGGGTCTGCTTGTTCAGCTCGGCTCCGTTGTTGACTTCAATCCCGATATGCTGGAAACCGTCTTTGCAAAGATCGGTACGCCCTATACCAAGGAAGACTGCGAAGACCGCGTTGACCGTGCAAAGTTCTGGCTCGAACAGTGCGCACCTGAAAGTGTCAACCGTCTGCGCACCACTCGTAACTGGGAAGTTTACAACACCCTCTCCGACGAAGAAAAGGAACAGATCACCCGTCTGCATGCACTGATTGCCAAGGGCGGCTACGATCTGGACGGTCTGAACGCAGAGCTTTATGCAATTCCAAAGGCAATTCTCGCCGATGCAGGCAAGACTGCGACCGACAAGGAACTCAAGGGCATCCAGGGCACGTTCTTCAAGAATGTCTATAAGCTGCTGATCGACAAGGAAAAGGGTCCGCGTCTGTACCTGTTCCTGTTTGCGATCAATCCCGAAAAGTATGTAGGGCTTCTCGACTTCTCCTACCCGATGACGGAAGAAGAAGCAAAGGGTCCCGAGGTTGTCGAAGAAGTCGCCGCTGTCAACAATCGCGGTGCTGACGATCTGCCCGATGAAATTCCGCCCGTCAAGGACGAAATCGATCTCGACGACTTTGCAAAGGTTGACCTGCGTGTCTGCAAGATTGTCAAGGCACAGGAGATCCGCAAGTCTCACAGCTGTCTGAAGCTCACCCTCGACGACGGCACGGACGAACTGCGTACGATCGTTTCCTCCATCAAGAAGGAATGGGGCATCGACGAGCTCGTCGGCCGCAAGATCATTGTCATTGCAAACCTCAAGCCCACACGTCTGACCGGTGTTACCAGCGAAGGTATGCTCCTCGCCGCAACGAACCACTCCTGCGGCTGCCAGCTGATCTTCGTCGATGACAGCGTTCCGACCGGTACGGTTATCAAGTAAAATAAATCAATCCCGAAAGAAATGCGTTTTTGAAAATTTCTTTCGGGATTTTTTCAAAATCAGGGAACTTTTTCGTATTTTTGTCGTCTATATAAGTGAAGGCAAAAACCTATCACCGAAAGGAGTATCCAAAATGAAAATCGTTCGATTCCTGATTCTCACCGCAGTCCTGTTATCCGTCATGCTCTTACCTGCCGCGGCGTGGGAGCAATGTCCCGTGCATGCTTTTGATTATCATTCGTTCCCAGATGAATTGATCGATTATGTCGGACAAGAAGCCTTTGACGCATGGTGTAACCCGTACCAAGCGCCAGATGAAAACGGGTGTTATGAGAATAACATTTACAACTTCATCCACGATTTCGATATTCCATATGAGGTCTTTACCGCATGGTATTACGGATATTCCTACTATCATTCTGACCATGTACCGGCACTTTTGTATAGTGACGATCTCGCCGCCGTCGAGCAATATTACAGCCAGAGTGCCGAGATCAAGAGAGAAACGACAGATTCCACAGTATTCTGGTTCAGCAGCTTCAAGCAATGGCTGGAAGAGGATGCCCGCAATGCAAATGATGCGGCATCCCGTGCGTTTGTCGATGCGTTCTGCGAAGATGGACGTGTCTGCACCGCAAACTGGAGCATTGCCGATTATATTCGGATCACAGGTATCACACAGGATGAGCTGACTGCACGTCTGCATTGGTGTTTGATGCAATATGATGTGATTAAGAAAGACCCCGGGTATGACGCAGCGTACCTCATCGATTTCACACCGCTGTATGAAACCGACATGACTGGCGATGCATACGAAGCCATCCCGGAATTTCTGCGTGTTCATACCGAGGATGCGCTTGTATGCTCCCGCGGATATGAAAATCTGAAACTGCCGGATAATTATGCAGTACCACCGACATCCGACAGCGGATTATTGCCATCGCTAGTGATCTTTGCAATGTCTTCTGCGGCAATCCTTTTGTACCGGAAGAAAAAGGACAAAAAATCATAGAATATTGATATATGTGATGTGCGGGCGATTCGTGAATCGCCCCTACATACGTCATGCCTCTCTCATCACCATTGAGGGAGGCTTTTTCACGAAATCTCCCCGCAAAAACTTGCAATCTTTCCCGATGTGTGCTATAATATAAGAAATAAGGGTGTGAAATACGTGTTATTTTCAAAACAATTCACGCCGCACAATCATTTATTCCGATAATTGACCCTTTCAAGGAGGTACTTTGATATGTACAACACCATTACAGAACAGGCAACTACCGCCATCCGTGAACTTCTTGCCGCCGCTGACTTAAAGCCCGGTTCCCTGCTCGTCGTCGGCTGCTCGTCCAGCGAAATCGCAGGCGGCACCATCGGTCACGATTCGAGCGTTCAGTGTGCAAAGGCAGCCTATGCGGGTATCGCACCGATTCTTGCCAAAGCCGGCGTTTATCTGTGCGCGCAGTGCTGTGAGCATCTGAACCGCGCGATCATCATGGAACGCGAAGCCGCAGAAAAGTACGGCTATGAGATCGTTTCCGTCGTTCCCCAGCCGAAAGCGGGCGGTTCCTTTGCGACTGTCACCTGGGCAAATATGAAAGATCCCGTTGCGGTCGAGGAGATCCGCGCCCATGCAGGTCTTGACATCGGCGGTACGCTGATCGGTATGCACCTGCGCCGCGTCGCAGTTCCCGTCCGTCTGTCGCTTGACAAGATCGGTAATGCAAACATCCTTTGCGCCCGTACCCGTCCGAAGTCCATCGGCGGCGAACGTGCACATTATGTCTGGGATGACAGCAAAACCGAAGATTACAAGGTTTGATAGAATCGTTATTTTAATCTGATTTCGTTCTGACAACCCTCATCCGTCTTTCGATAAAAATGCATTCGCATTTTCACCGAAATCCACCTTCCCCCAAGGGAAGGTTACAGAGCGAAACAGCACCTTTTGCTCTTTTTTTCAAAAAGTCAAAATTTCAAAACAGAGGTGAACAATTATGATGGGTCCTCCACCCGGCGTACCCCGCGGCGGCAATGACAAATGGAAAGATCCGCTTCCGCAAAACATCCGTGAAGTTCCACCTTATCTGAAGAAGATCATCGGCGGCACCATCCATCGCATGGGATATGTCTTCCGCATTGTCTGGGATACCAAAAAATGGATTCTGTTTGTCATGATGTTCATGACGCTGTATGACGGTGTTGCGCCTGTCGTACACAGTCTCATCCACGCATCCCTGCTCAATGCCCTCGCCGATGCGATTGTCAACCATTCCCTGGACGGCTTTTATCTGTATCTGTTTTTACAGTTCGGTTATCTGATCGTCAACAGCATCGTCAAGAACATCCACAACATTCTGAACCGCATCTCGGGCGAGCTTGTCACCAATAAAATCAAGGTTGCCATCATCGAAAAAGCAAAAGAAGTCGACCTTGCCTCCTTTGACAATCCCGAATTCTACGAACGGCTGGAAAACGCCAACCGTGAAGCGGGCAACCGTCCGATTCACATTCTGCAGAGCCTCTTTTCGATCATTTCCACGATCATCTCCGTTGTCATTTACATTGTTGCCATGGCGGCAATTCTCCCGACAGCGCCGTGGCTGATCATCGCGGTTTCCATTCCGTCGGCAGTCGTCAACTTCATCTACCGCCGCAAGAACTTCAACTACATGCGCCGCCGCTCCATTGACCGCCGCGAAATGAACTATTATTCGGGACTCATGGTCAACAAAGATATGGTCAAGGAAATCCGCCTGTTCGGTCTTTCTGACAAGTTCATTGACGGCTATAAAACCGTCTTTGTCCGCTACTTCGGAGGACTCAAAAAGCTGATCTATGCCGAGGGCTTCTGGCATGTATTCTTCACGCTGCTCTCCACCGTCGTCAACTGTTTTCTGTTCATCGCCATTGCCAAAAATGTCATCTTCGGTTCGGGACAGATCGGTGACTTCTCGTTCTACACGGGTGCACTCAATTCGATTGCCGGCGGCGTCACCTCACTGATTACCACCTCCGCAGCAATTTATGAGGGTACGCTGTTCATCGACAACCTGATTCTGTTCATGAACGAAAAACGCACGATCATCCCGTGTCTGCCCGAAAATACAACTTCGGAAGCATCCGAGGAAGTATCTGCGGATGCAGAAAAGCCCCTCGATGTCAAGCGTCACGTTGGTCACACCATCGTGTTCGACCACGTTTGCTTCCGATATCCCGGCATGGACCGCGATGTCCTGCACGACATCAATCTGACCTTTGAACCGGGTGATACTTGCGTACTCGTCGGTCTGAACGGTGCGGGTAAGACAACGCTCATCAAGCTGCTCACCCGACTTTATGATCCGACCGAGGGTACGATCTATCTCGACGGTCACGACATCCGATCTTATGACGTGGAACAGCTTTATAAAATGTTCGGTATCATCTTCCAGGACTTCGGCAAATACGCGTTTACCGTCACCGATAACATTGCCTTCGGTGATATTGACCGCCCGCTGGACATGGACGATGTTCGAGAAGCCGCTGTTTCCGCCGATGCCGATACGTATATCTCCGCACTTCCCGACGGCTACGCAACGCCGCTGCAGCGTGTATTCACCGAGGAAGGTAAGGAGCTGTCGATCGGTCAATGGCAGAAGCTGTCCATCGCGCGTGCGTTCTACTCCGATTCCGATTTCTTGATTCTCGACGAACCGACGGCATCCCTCGACGCCATCGCAGAGCAGGAGGTCTTCCGTCAGTTTGACAATCTGCGCAAAGACAAAACGACCCTGTTCGTCTCGCACCGCCTGTCCTCCGCGACCGTTGCCAACAAGATCATTGTGCTTGACGGCGGTACGGTTGCCGAAATGGGCGATCATGCGACGCTGATGCGTGCAAGAGGCAAGTATTACGAGCTGTTCTCCGCCCAGGCAAAACGCTATATCTCAACGGCAGAGGAAGGGTTGATTGCGGAAGAAGACATGGAAGAAGTGCATCCTCCGCACAGAGACCCCAAAAATCAATAAAAGATGATAAAAACGAGATACGCCGCATGTAAAGTGACGTATCTCGCTTTTTTATGCTTATTTTCGATTTGCCCGTGCCGCATTCAGCACACACAGCAAGCACACACCGACATCTCCAAACACCGCCGCCCACATGCCGGTAATACCGATCGCACCGAGGATCAGAATGAGCCCCTTGACACCGAGCGCAAAAGCGATATTCTGTCTTGCAATGCGCATCGTTTTCTTTGCCAGCACAATGGCATCCGCTGCTTTCGTCGGTGCATCATCCATGATGACAACATCCGCCGCTTCCATTGCCGCATCCGAGCCGAGTGCGCCCATCGCAATGCCGACATCTGCCATTGCAAGCACAGGCGCATCGTTGATGCCATCACCGATATAAAGAAGCGTTCCGTCGGTACATTGTTCCTTCAATGCGGCGGCAAGCTCCAGTTTACCGTCCGGCAGAAGCGATGCATGACATCCGTCAAGGTGCAGCGCATCGGCAATCGGCTGTGCTGCAGCAGGAGTATCACCCGTCAGCATATGGATCTCACGAACACCGTTGCCGCGGAAGCATTGGATCGCTGCTGCCGCATCAACCTTGAGCGTATCTTCCAACAAAATCGCACCGCAGTAACAGCCGTCAAGAGCAGTATGCACGATGCATCCGGCACCGAATTCCCGCGCGTGGATGGCAATGCCGTGTTCTTCCATCAGCCGCGCATTGCCGCACAGGACAGTCTTCCCGTTCACCGCCGCACGGATACCGCGACCTGCATATTCCGTTACGTCCGATACTTCTAACAGATCAGGAGCACCGCCAAAACGTTCGGTATATGCCGCTGTGATTCCCTTTGCCGCTGGGTGGGACGAATACTGCTCCGCATGTGCTGCATACGACAGCAGCGCACCGTCATCACCGTCCTCGGCATACAGCGCAGAGACGGAAAATTCTCCGCGCGTCAGCGTACCCGTTTTGTCCGATGCGGCGATCTCAGCCCTTGACAATGCTTCCAGCGCCTGCGAGCCTTTGATCAGAATGCCCTTTGCCGATGCACCGCCGATGCCGCAGAAGAACGTCAGCGGTACGGAAATGACGAGCGCACATGGGCAGGAAACGACCAGAAACGTCAGCGCACGGTGTACCCACATCATCCATTCTCCCGTTACCAAAGACGGAATCACAGCAAGCAGCACTGCAGCACAAACGACGATCGGTGTATAAACGCGCGAAAACCGCGTGATAAAGGCTTCTGTTTTGGTTTTCTTCGATGCTGCATGTTGTGCCAGATCCAGAATCCGCTGCACCGTCGATTCTCCCGCCGTATGCGTCACGCGGATGCGCAGAACACCGTCCGTCACGATACAGCCTGCAGCGATACTGTCACCGACTGTCACCGTTCGCGGAAGCGATTCACCCGTCAGAGCAGCAGTATCGAGATTTGCCAAACCGGACAGCACACAACCGTCCAGTGGGATCCTCTCCCCCGGGCGTACCTCAATGGTCGCACCGATACCGACCGCCTCAACTGCAACCTCGTCACAGTCGCCGTCTTCCTCGCAGACAATCCGCGCTGTATCGGGACGGATCGCCAGAAGTGCTCTGACCGATGCGCGCGTCCGTCCGACAGCAAGATCTTCCAGCCACTCGCCGAGATGATAGAGCAGCATGACCGCGGCACCTTCTTCATACTGTCCGACACAGAAGGCACCGATGGACGCAATGCTCATCAGAAAATTTTCATCAAATACCGCACCGTGAGCAATGCGTTTTGCGGAGATCCAAAGTGTTTCCCAGCCGACCAAAAGATACGGGATCAGATATAAAACCAAACAAAGCAGCGACGGAATCTGCGTTGTGTGCTCCAGTATCAGACACAGCACAAACAGCACCGCGCCGACCACCAGCAGCGGCAATTGCCGCGACAGTTCGTTTTTTTCCTCATCGCCGCAGTCATGACCGCATCCGCAGCCACATCCGCAGCCTTCGTCATCATCATGGCAATGACAGCTGTCCCCGCCGTGCTCCTTGTGACAGAAACAAGGATCGGTACCATCGTGCGACCCTGCGTGACAGGTGCAGGATTTTTCTTCCTTTTCACAGCCGCTGGAGCAGCTGCAGGTTTGCTTTTCCTCCATGTACATTCTCCTCATTCCATAATATGATCCATACCCATCTCCAAAATCGTTCGGACATGGTCATCGGCCAGCGCATACAGCATCGTTTTGCCCGATCTGCGGCACCGCACCAGTCTTGACTGCCGCAGTACGCGAAGCTGATGGGAAATTGCCGACTGTGTCATCGACAACGTATCCGCAATGTCGCCGACACTCTGCTCTCCCGATGCCAGTACATAGAGAATTTTGCATCGCGTACTGTCTCCGAAAATTTTGAACAGCTCCGCAAGATCGCACAGCGTATCTTCATCCGGAAAATCGTCTGCCGGCGAAAATGGTTCTTCTGTCATATTCGTTTTTTCAAAGTCCATATGGAACCTTCTTTCATATGAGTATTTGTTCATATGTTTATTATATCATAAAAAGAAGCATATGTCAATAGATCCGGACAAAAGAGAACGGTGAGGAGCAGCGTTCTCACCGTCAATATATATGCTTAATACTTTCTCTTTTCCTTCCAGATATCGAGAATGAACTGATATCTCTCCCACGGCATACCGCGGAACGGGACATTGCTCGTTGCGAAGATGTAGCCGCCGCCCTCACCGCCGTATTTCAGGCAGTATTCGGCGCTTTCGCGGACTTCCTCAAGCGTACCGGTCTGCAATGCCGCACAGTGGACATTGCCGCACAGCGCAACGCGGTCTCCGTACAGACGCTTGACCTCGCGGATATCGACGCCTGCCATCGGGTCGATGGAGTGCAGTGCATGCGGTCCTGCGGAAATCATAGATTCGATGATCGGCATAATGTTACCGTCGGTGTGCTTGATCATATACATGCCATCCGCACGACCTGCGGCGCAAATCTTTGTCAGATACGGTGTGATGAACTCGTCAAACATTTCGGGCGAGAGGAACGGTCCCATGTTGTAGCAGTAGTCCGCACAAAGCAGTGCGACATCCAGTCCCGCCTCGCGCTGACGCTTGTTCTGCTCAATCGCACGTTCCGCCATCAGACGCGCTTCTTCTTTCAGTCCGTCGGGATCGTCGACCGTGCGGTAGGCAAATTCATACATGCCGTTGCCGTCGGGAATGGCAAACGTACCGTCACCGTGACCGCCAAACAGACGGGTATCGCCGAAGTGCTCGCGCAGACGGCGGCGGAAGGCTTTGTTGATGTCGGAGTTCACGTCCGTCCATTCGGGACAGTAGATCGGAATGATACCGTAGTCAAGACCGGGACGCGCGTCCTTTTCGGGATCACCCGAGCAGACTTCGGGACCGATTTCCAATGCGGACTTGTCGCCGTAGACACGGGCATATTTATCGGCAAGCGCAATTGCAAATGATTCCAGTTCCGCCTTTGAGTATTTCAATTTATTTTCGCCGTGCAGTCTGGCATCGTCCAGATCATAGCCGAAAAATTCATAGGAAAGCTGAAATTCCAGTTCAAAGGTCGGGATTTCATCCGGCTGACCGAGCGTCAGTGCCGTAATGACACGCTTTGCGGGAGTCCAAATGGTATTCATGATGTACCTCGCTTTTCGTTATTGTTTTGTTCTATTATACACAATTTCACAGCAAAAATCAAGCCTTATCCGAATTTCCGTCAAAATTCTTTTGTACACAATGCTGAAAGTACCCATTTCCCGCAGTTTTTTTGCAAAAACACATGACAGATTCAAAAAAATATAGTATAATATCCTTATTCGAACGACACCCCGAAAGGACGCTTTCTATATGGGAAGCGATGGTATCATCATGTCAAAATCCTCCGACCGCGCCGTCGGCATCCGATATCTTTTATTGCTGATTCCGCTGTTTGCCGCGGTGGTCTGTGCGGCGTTTGCGATATCGTATCCAAGACAGATCAACTCCGCACTCGACGCTTGCAATTTCCCCGCCTCGCTTGCCAACCCACAGCTTACCGTCAGCGGCATCGCCGTCCTGGATGACGCTCTGATTTCCGATATCAGCGAGATCAGTCCCTATAACGCCGTCGTCTGTTATGATACCCAAACAGCCGACGGGAAACAAATTCGGCTCATCGGCATGAACGACGGCGGTATCAACCTCTCACTTCATTTGACCGACGGATATCCGCCGCAGCTGACACCGTATGAATGTGCCGTCGTCGCACTGTCCCCAAACGCCGCGCCCGCCATCGGTTCGGTTATCCGTCCGTGTGACGAAAACGGCGAGGTACTCCTATCCGCCGATGGAACACCGTGTATGCTAACAGTCGTCGGTATCGGCGAAAATATCCACTCCGCACTCTCCCCAATCTCGAACCCTACGGTCGATTATCTGGTTTACACCGTCTCCGATGAAGCATGGCATACGGAAGATGCCGTAAACTGCCTGTTATTGGACGGCTGTTACTCCGACGATCCGTATTCCGACGTACAGGCGCTATATAAAAAACATTCCGACGCGCAGTCGGCATATCTCGCAGCAAAGGCAGAGGAGCGGCAGACCGCGCTGACCATTGCTGCGGAACAAGCCGACAATGCGGTGACGGAACAGGAAATCATTGTACAGAAGCTTGACAACCGACTGGATACCGCCGCACTTCGTGTCGCAGAGCTGGAATCCCGCATGATGGACGCCGTAGCCGTTCTGCAGGCAGAACAGCAGCAGTTTGTCTCCGATATGGAATACAACGAATATTATGCACTGCGGCAGGTCGATCTGATTCCCCGCCGTGACCGCGCCGAGGAAGGCTACGCAAAGCAGGAAGCGGTCATTGAGGAGATTCATCGGGAATTGCTCACCGCCTACGAAGAACGTGACAAAATCGCATCGGAATGTCAGATCGCCGCACAGACACTTTCTGAAATGCAGAACCGCGCAGAACAGGCTCTTGCCGCGCTGGATGCATTCAACAAAGAACCGCAGACCCGTGCCGCCTCCTGGGATATCACCACCGCAAATCAGGACCCCGGCATCACAGCGCTGACCGCCCACGCATCCTCTCTGGAAAAATCCGCATGGATTCTGTGTGCCGCATTCGCCGTAGTCTTTTTCATCGGCAGTATCATCGTGTATTCCGTCAGCCGCCGTACCGTCATTGCGACCTCGTCCTTTGCCGTTTCGGCGCTGTTTGCCGCACTTCCTGCCGTGTTGTTCGGCGGATGTATCCTGACAAACTTCGTTTTTGCTCACGCCTATCCCGCATTGACAGAAACATTCACGCCCTCGGGATTTTCCCCGCTGACACTTCTGCTCCTGCCAATCGCCGCACTCCTTGCGTCACTGTCGGCAATCCTCGGTCACCGTATCCACAAAACCGCTGGACCAAAGACAAAATAAGATACGGATTCCCATCAACCGTCGGATAACTTCCGGCGGTTTTCTTTTGCAGCAGATAAAAAACGCATCCCGACCGTAAAACAGTCGGGATGCGAGAATGGAACATCAATTATTCAAGTTCGAGGTAAGCTTCAACGATCTTTTCGTATTCCTTGAGCGCCGCCTTCATCTTGCTTGCATACATCGATTCGGACTTGTTGGAATTTGCGGAAACCAGATCCTGAATCGTGAAGCAGAGAGAACCGGTATTGTAGATATAACCGAAGTCGAAGACACGGGATGCCATCAGCAGGTCGAGTGCCTTGACGGATTCGTCATCACGCGCAGCCTTAACCTTGAGGGAGACATCATAGTATGCAGGGACAACCTGCTTGT
Organism: Clostridia bacterium; assembly: GCA_017558715.1. Taxonomy (GTDB): domain Bacteria; phylum Bacillota; class Clostridia; order Oscillospirales; family CAG-272; genus RGIG3925. Next base: position 16,742 of record JAFYTT010000185.1, read on the forward strand.
AGGTCTCTGCGTTCAGTGCTTCGATGATGATGGATGCGTATTCGGTGTTCTGCAGGGTGACAGGAACGGTCATAACGCCGTGCGCACCGTCGGACATGGTGTAGTACTGAGTCTGTGCTTCATCATACTTGGGGTACGGAATGATACCGAAGTCAAATTCAACTTCACGGTATCCATTTGCGTTCTGGAACAGACCGGTGTAGAACAGGAGGTTGCCGTTCCACCATGCTGTGGAGCCGGTACCCCAACCCTGGGTGTAACCGCCGGGCGTGACCCAGTAAAGGTCATTGAGCTTGTTGACGATATCGTTTGCCTTTGCAGTATCGAGCGTCAGCTGCGGGATGCCGTCCTTGTCAAGCGTGTAGGTCGGGTTGTTATATGCATACTGGTAGGTAACGACTGCAGATTTCGGGTCACCGGAGATGCACAGCAGGTCGTCTTCAGACTTTGCACCGTCACCGTTGAGGTCGGTATAGATTTCCGTGGAAAGCTGACGGAGGTAATCATGCGTCCATCTGCCTTCGTTGACGACATCATAGATGTTTTCAAGGTCATAGTTTGCGGCAATTTCCTTGTTGAAGTACATACAGTAGGTGAAGCGGAGAACGTCGAGGTCAAATTCACCGATCATTGCGTATGCATGACCTGCAACGGACAGCGCATCTGCCGCGTTACCGATATACCACGGTGCTTCGAGATTGACATAAGGAAGATCCTCATACCAGTCAAGGAAGTAGCCTTCCGTACCGAGCTTCGGAATTGCAATAACCTGACCCATTGCAACGTCATGGGTATCTTCGCCGGAAGTAATGCCCTTGACGATATCCGCAGATGCATTGGTATCGGCGATGATATGCTGAACGAGATCGACATTGAAGCGTTCCTCAACGTCTCTGTTACGGGCGTAAATAGCGTCATCGACGACTTCACCGGTTTCTTCCAGATCAAAGCCAACGTCTTCGACAAAGTCGCTTCTTTCACGGGTCCAGACACGGAATTCGTAGCCGCCCATGTCCTTTTCGGGCAGATTGTCGGGGATTGCCTTGCGGAGATCTTCTTCGGTAGGTTCCTCGGTCACAACAGAGGTAGTAGCAGTCTGAGCACCTTCGCCCTCTGTCTGAGTTCCTGCAGAATCGCCGCATGCGCTGAGTGCCATAGCACCGAGCAGCAGCAGTGCGAGTGCAGATGTGGTAATGCGCGTTTTCATGATATATTCCTCCAAAAATGATTTATAAATGGTTTATGGCAGAAGCTCTGGAAGTGGTTCTGCCGTTTTGACAGGTTTTACGTATAAACCGGTTTTCCGCCGATACCAGCGCATGGAGAGAAGCCCAAGGACGGTCAGATAAAGACCGATGACAAGCAGGGCGATCATGACGCCGGTCGGTGCCCAGCTGTAATATTCGAGCACACTTCCTGCAAGATTGAAGCTCATATGCAGGAGAATCGGCGCCCAAAGGGATCGGTATTTTTCATAGAACAGGCACAGAAGCAGTCCCATCGGAATCGTATAGAACAGATGAAGCAGCGTTCCGTGTACCAGTCCGAAGATAACCGCCGAGAGCAGTGCTGCAAACGGGCGATACATCCCACGGCACAGGCGGGTATAGATCAATCCGCGGAAGACAACCTCCTCGACCAGCGGTGCCGCAAGTACGGTCGCCGCCGCAAGGAACCACGGGTTGCCTGACAGCAAAAGCTCCATGCTTTCATCATACGTCTCATACCATGCCTCGGGAAACGGAATCAGCGCCAGCGCAATAGACGCGAGGAGCGAAAGGCCGAAGCCACATTCCAGCGGACCGAGGACAGCCGATGCAGGTGCGGCCATTTTATACCAGCGAACCTCATGGGAAAACCGTTTTCCGCGCACCGCAAAGAACATCCAGAAAAACAGAAGCGTCAGCCAGGCGGAAAGAAATGTTACAGCAGGAAGCAGATTTGCATTCAGGACAGTATCGGCATCGGGAATTCCCATGCTGTATACCATGATCTCACCGAGCAAAAGAAAGAACAGTGAAAGGATCAGGGTAACCGCAATCTGAATTCCGAGAAAAACACCGGTATACAGAAATGCCTTCAGAATTGATATCAGTAATTTTTTCATGGGTCAATCCGTCAAATTTCTCGCGGAATCAGCGTATACGATGTGCCGATTTCCGTATCAAAAGCAGTCAGACCGTCTTCATAGGTGCAGGCTGTCGGTGTATCACCGCAGAGAACCGTATAATTGCCGCGTACCACACAACGGGAACCGGCATCGGAGCAAATTTCGGCATAGGTCAGATGACCGCTGCTCCATGCCATATTGACAGTGAATGCACCGCGCGCACGCAGTCCCGTGACAGAGCCATTGGCAAATGCTGTGGGAAGTGCGGGAAGTAAATACAGAACAAAGGTATTCGCGTCATATACACGGTGGCTCTGCAGAAGCAGTTCTGTGATACCTGCCGTCGCACCGAAGTTACCGTCAATCTGGAACGGCGGATGCGCGTCAAACAGGTTTGCGTAAGTACCGCCGCCGGTTGCATAGTTGAACTGACCCTCCGAGCCGCCCGCAAAACGCAGGATACGCTCGATATGGCGATATGCGTGATCACCGTCACCAAGCCGCGCCCGGAAGTTGATCTTCCATGCCAGCGACCAGCCGGTACCGTCGTCTCCGCGCAGCTCCAGCGTCTTCTTTGCCGCGTCGATCAGGTCGGGGGTTTCCTCGGGCGTGATCATCGTACCGGGATGCAGACCGAACAGGTGCGAAACATGACGGTGATTGCGTTCCGGTGCAAGCAGATCCCAGTCGCCAGACCATTCCTGCAGCTGACCTGCCGCACCGATGCGAAGCGGACGCAGACGATGCATCGCATCTTCGACACGGGCAAGGAATTCCTCATCACCGCCGCGGATCTCGCCGAGCAGAAGCAGCTCGCGGAATGTTTCGCGGATGATCTGCAGATCCATCGTCGCACCTTCACAAACCCAACCTGTCAGACCGTCCTCGGTCATATAGGTGTTTTCGGGAGATGCGGACGGAGAGGTAACGAGATAGCCTTCTTCATCCTCAATCAGCGTCGTCAGGCTGAACAGGACATTTTCGCGGAGCACAGGATAGATGCGCTCAAGAATCGCTTTATCCTGGGTAAATGCATAATATTCGTAAAGGTGCGTACACAGCCAGGCACCCGCCACGGAGAACTGACCCCAAGGCGCACCGGCACCGGGTGAGGTATAGCCGAAAGGATTGTTGTTCATGCCGGACATCCAGCCATCGGCACCGTAATAGGCACGCGCTGTCTTCCGACCGTTTTCAACCAGACCTTCGATGTACTTGCAAAGAGGCTTCATGCAGGAGATCAGATTCGTCGGTCCTGCCGGCCAGTAGTTCATCTGCAGATTGATGTTGGAATGATAGTCCGCGTTCCACGGTGCTTTCATATCCTTATTCCAAAGTCCCTGCAGATTCGCGGGAAGCATATTGTCTTCACGGGAAGAGCAGATCAAAAGATATCTGCCGAACTGATAATACAGCGTAACAAGACCGATATCATTGCCGCGCTCGTTGAACGCACGGATACGTTCATCGGTCGGAAGCTCGTCATGAGATGCACCGGCAATGTCCAGCGTGACACGGGTATACAGTTCACGGTAATCGGCAATGTGCGCGGCTTTGAGTACACCGTAATCGGGATACAGCGCATCGAGCGTGAAGCGTACCATCATCTCGGGATCATCGCGCTTGTAATTCTGGCTCTGATCGGGAATGTAATCGGTACCGCCTGCGACAAAGAGCAGAACCTCGTCGGCAGACGTGATCACCAGAGACTTACCGTCCTCGCCCGCGGAAATCTGACCGCCGCGGACAGCTGCACGGATGCGGACACAGAAGCGCATATCGCCATGCGTGTCTGCCGTTCCGCGCACAACAAGATCCAGTCCGTCGAGAGAAACTTCACAGCACGGACGGTCATAGGAAACAGTCATCGATACCGCACCTGCTTTGTCCGCGGTAAAACGGGAGACAAATGTCTGCGCAGGTGCGGAAATGAAGTGTTCTCTTGTATAGCGAACGCCGTCAACTGTATATGCCGTATCGGCAACCGCAGTTTCCAGCGACAGCGAACGGCGGTAATCGGTATATGCATCGCCGTGATGCATCATGATTCCGATTTCACCCATCGTCGTATGGGAACCGTAGTAGGTATCGTCCTTGATGCCGGTAAACTGCGCAACAATCATCTCCTGCGCCGCAGCAAAATCCTTTTCGCGGATCAGACGGCGGATCTCCTCAAGATAGGTATATGCATCTTTTCTGTCAGCACCGTCTGTCGGAGCACCGGACCAGAGCGTGATATCATTGATCTGGAAACATTCCTGTGTCACGCCGCCGAAAATCATCGCACCGAAACGACCGTTGCCGAGCGGCAATGCACCCTCCCACACAGAGGCGGGCTGATTGTACCAAAGCAGATTCATGTTTACCATCCCTCCATTATATATATGGTATAGTATATCACGAACAGTCGAAATTTTCAAGTGTTTTTGAAAATTTCGCAATAACAATCCGATTTTCACATTATTTTTTCGTATTTTTCTGATTTATTTTCAAAAATCTATTGACAACAGAGAAATGTTGTGGTATAATATCAATGTTAATCCAAAGACAGCAGGTTCTGTAAAACCCAAAGGGTTTCCTGCCGAGGAAGACAATCATAACAGATCGGTGCAGGCAACTGCGCTGATGGTTTTGCGGTCTTTATCGGCGGATAAAGGCTTTTTTGTTTTCCGTTTTACACAACCGATTTTCTAAAAGATTATCAGACTCATCCGTGTTTTGAATTTTACAGGAGGTGAATATTGTGCCCAGCGCAAAGGTTCTCGAATCGAAGAAGCAGATCGTTGCTGACCTGACTGAAAAGCTGCAGAACGCCGTTTCCGGTGTCATCGTTAACTACTCCGGTATTACCGTTGAAAACGATACCAAGATGCGTGCGGAACTGCGTAAGGCAGGCGTTGAATATGCAGTCATCAAGAACACCATGACCAAGCGTGCATGCGAAAATGTCGGC
>JAFYTT010000186.1 GCA_017558715.1 Clostridia bacterium
GATACTGTTCGCAGGAGTAGAAGATCATGCGGTTCTTGCCGCGCTTCTGGACGATCTTGCCGCCGCACTTGGGGCAGGGAACACCGATGTCGCGCAGAATCGGCTTTGTGAACTTACAGGTGGGGTAATCCTCACAGGCATAGAACGCACCGAACTTACCGGGACGGATGACAACCGGCTTGCCGCACAGCTCACAGGTCATATCGGTCGTCTCAAACTGTGCATCTGCCTTGCTGGTATCGACAGTACCGTCGGCATTGAGCGGCTTGGTATTGCGGCAGCGCGGGTAGTTCGGACAAGCGGCGAATTTGCCGTAGCGTCCTGTTTTGATGACGAGCATTGCGCCGCACTTATCGCAGGGGATATCTGTCGTTTCAACGGGAATCTCATATTCGCCCTTTTCAACATGCTTGTCGGCATAATCGAGATTCTTTGCAAAGTTCTCATAGAACGAGGAGAGCACTTCCTCAACGGATGCAACATCGTTTTCGATACCGTCGAGCTCGTCCTCCATCTTTGCGGTAAATGCAACGTCAACGATATCGGGGAAGTATTTGACCATCAGCTTGTTGGTGATCTCACCGAGCAGCGTCGGCTTGAGCGATTTGCCTTCTCTTGCGATATAGCCGCGGGTGATGATCGTCGTGATGATGGGTGTATAGGTGGAAGGACGGCCGATGCCCTTTTCTTCAAAGAACTTGATCAGCGTCGCTTCGTTGTAGCGTGCAGGCGGTTCGGTAAAGTGCTGTTCCGGGGTGATTGCGGTCTGCGGGAGAATGTCACCTTCGGCAAGCTCGGGCAGACGTGCGCTCTTTTCCGGTGCATCTGCCGATGCGTCTTCCTCGTCGGATTCCTCGTAAATTGCCATGTAGCCCTTGAATTTGACGGTATAACCGGAGGAGCGGAATACAGGCGCATTCTGTGCTTCGGTGATGGGCATCAGATCCGCGGTAACGGTATCGAGCTCTGCGGATTCCATCTGGGATGCGAGGAAGCGGTTCCAGATCAGACGGTAGAGCTTGAACTGGTCGGGGGTCAGATGCTTCTTGATCTTTTCCGGCTCAAACTTCATGTTGGAAGGACGGATGGCTTCGTGTGCATCCTGTGCCGACGCACGGGACTTATAGACACGGGGTGTTTCGGGACAGAACTTGTCGCCGAATTTTTCACGGATATAGTCGGCAGCGTTGCTCTGTGCCTCTGCGGAAATGCGCAGGGAGTCGGTACGCATGTACGTGATCAGACCGTGGACACCGCCGAACTCCGAGCCGAGATCGATACCTTCGTACAGCTCCTGCGCGACCTTCATGATACGCTGGGACTGGAAGGAGAGCTTGCGGGATGCCTCCTGCTGCATCGTGGAGGTGGTGAAAGGAGGGGGCGGATTCTTGCGGCGGATGGCTTTGGTGACCGTTGCGACACGGAAGTCAGCGTTTTCTGCAAGTGCGAGAACCGCATCGGTTTCTTCCTTGCTGTGCAGTTCCTGCTTTCCGTCCGCAGTGCCGTAGTATTTTGCCTTGACGGGACGCTGCTTCTGTCCCTGGAGCATGACATCGATGGTCCAGTATTCCTCGGGGACAAATGCGCGGATTTCAGCTTCTCTGTCAACAATGATACGGGTTGCGACCGACTGGACACGACCTGCGGAAAGACCGGACTTGACCGATTTCCAAAGGAACGGAGAGAGCTTGTAGCCGACGATACGGTCAAGAATTCTGCGTGCCTGCTGGGAATTGACCAGACTCATATCGATGTCACGCGGGTTCTTGATGCCCTGTGTGACAGCGGATTTTGTGATTTCGTTGAAGGTGACGCGCTTGGTCTTGGCGGGATCCAGATCGAGTGCCGCGGCGAGATGCCAGGAGATGGCTTCTCCTTCGCGGTCAGGGTCCGTCGCGAGATAGACTTTGTTTGCGGCCTTGGCTTCCTTTTTCAGCTCTTTGATGAGCGGACCTTTGCCGCGGATGTTGATGTATTTTGCCTTGAAGTGATCGTCGATGTCGACGCCGAGGGAGCTCTTTGGCAGATCGCGGACGTGACCGACGGATGCCACAACTTTATAGCTCGAGCCCAGATAGCCTTTGACAGTATTGGCTTTGGCGGGAGATTCGAGGATAACTAAATTAGCCATATTGCACTGTTCCTTTGCAAAAGCCCGGTTGGAGGGACGATTGGAAAGGGTTCCTTTCTTCGGAAATTTGGTATATTCAAAACAATCGTTGGATTGCGGTTTGCTCAGATGATTTCGTACCGACCGCCGGGGATGGCACGGATACAGCCGACCAGCTCCAGATATGTGATGTCGACCAGAAGATGCGCCGCCTTGATGCCGCATTTGCACATTTCATCAAAGCTCATGCCCTGTCGGATCATGGAGAGGA
>JAFYTT010000187.1 GCA_017558715.1 Clostridia bacterium
GCAGATGCAACAGAAGTGTCAAGTTCAACAGAGTAGATAACGTTGTTCTTGGTGGACCAAGCCATGGTAACAAACTGGCCAACGAGGTCAGCAGCAGTCTTGTTGGAGCCGGAAGCTGCGAGAGCTGCGTTGAATGCAGCAGTGTTGAACTTGTAACCAGCAACAGTGACAACCTTGTCATCAGCTGCAGTGACCTGAGCGGTCTTGGTTTCCAGGCCGAATGCTTCCTTCATGTCATCATTGCCCTGGAAGATGTTGTAAGCGACCTGAGCGAACATTGCTCTGGAGCAGAGTTCGGTGTAGTCGAAAACATTGATGCCTGCGGTCAGACCCTTAGCGTCTGCAACAGAGATCCAGTTCGCTGCCCAGTAGGTGGGAGTGCCGAGCTCGTTGAGCTTTGCAACTTCGCCCTTCAGGCCAGCAGCCTTAACTGCGATAACGATTGCTTCTGCAACAGTCAGGTCAGCGTCGGGAGCGAACTTGCCGCCGCCGATACCGTCCATGATACCGCGCTGGGAAACATAGTTGATGTAGGACAGACCCCAGTGGCCGGCAACGTCTGCAAAGTTTGCAACAGCGTTAGCGGAAGCCGCGATCTTACCACCGGTAGCGAGCTTTGCAATGATGGTTGCAGCGGACGCTCTGGTGAGAGTACCGTTCGGATTGAAATCACCGGTATCAGTACCGTTGATAACACCGAGGTTGGTCAGAGTTTCAACAGCGTATGCGAAATCAGTAGCGTCGATCGCTGCCTGGTCGTTGTACGCAGAAACACTGACTGCACATGCGCTTACCATAAGCATAGCAAGCACGAGTGCGAGAAACTTCTTGAAATTTCTCATGTTTGGATTCCTCCTGTAAAATTTTTTGGTCAGAGGGCGCGTGAACAAACACGTTGTCCTCTGCGTGTAATATGATACTATAAAATCAAATTTTTTGCAAGAGTTTTCTTTTAACTGTAACAGGTCTGTAACATTTCTCCGGGAATTTGTTACAGACCTGTATTTTTTGTGATATTCAGGTTTATTCCGTCTTCGCCTTGATGGGTGCATCCCATGTAAACGCCGGCATCGGCTTCAGCTTAAACAGATTGCCAAAGTGTCTGCGGTCGATCTTTTCCTTGATCTCCGCATCTTCGCAGATACCCTCGCGGATATACCGGTCGAGCGTGGCATAGGTAAAGCCGAGGTTGTCCTCGTCCGTCTTGCCGCACAGCCCGTCAATCGGGACTTTTTCCACCAGCACTTCGGGGAGATTGCACTCGCGCATGACCGCCTTGACCTCCTGCACCGTCAGATGGCAAAGCGGAGAGAAGTCACCCGCGGCATCGCCGTACTTGGTCGAGTAACCCACCCAGTCCTCGGAGAGATTGCAGGTGTTGGCGACACGTCCGTTGTGCGACTGCGCGAACAGATAGAGCGTCGTCATGCGCAGACGCGGACCGAGGTTCATGCGCGACTGCGCGGACATATCCTCCCCTGCAACCGCGGCATACGTTGCGTCCATGGCGGCATATGCGTCCTTGATATTAAAGACAAAGTGGCGGATGCCCAGGTGCTTTACCAGAAGCTCGGACATATCGATGTCGAACTGCTCACCGTTGGGCATCAGAATTCCGATGACGCGGTCAGCGCCGAGCGCTTCTGCACACAGCGCCGCAACAGCCGAGGAGTCCTTGCCGCCCGAAATGCCGACAATCGCATTGCATCCCGCGCCGTTTTTCTCAAACCAGTCGCGAATCCACGCGACGATCTCGTCCTTGAGTTGTTTTGCATTGAAGTTCATGGTGTTTCTCCTCTCAAAGCTGACACGCCGTCATGTCCTCAAACGTCTCACGGCGAACAGCCAGCTTGTCCTCGCCGCCCGCAATCATGACGATCGGGGGCTTTGTGATGCAATTATAATGGGAGGACATGGCGTAGTTGTACGCACCGGTAACGAGCACCGCGAGATATTCGCCGACAGCGGGACGTGCCATCGTCAGATTCTCGCCGATCAGGTCGCCCGATTCACAGCAGCGGCCCGCAACGGTACAGGTGAAGTCCGCCTCATCGGATGCGCGGCTTGCATTGACCACAGTATAGCGGGACTGATACAGCGCGTAACGCGGGTTGTCCGTCATACCGCCGTCAATCGCGGCATAGCTCTTGTAGCCGGTGATCGTCTTGACGTTCTGCACTTCGTACAGCGTCACGCCCGCATCGGCAACCAGGCTTCTGCCCGGTTCCATCAGAATCTGCGGCATCGGATAATTCGTCTCCTCGCAGATGGCGTGCATGTGATTTCCGACAAGCTTCAGCGTATCGTCGATGTCGATATACGGGTCAGCCTCGGTGTAGCGTACACCGATACCGCCGCCGAGGTTGAGAATCTTGGCAGTATAGCCGTACTTGTCGCGCAGACCAACCATGAACGTCAGCATCAGGTCAGCCGCATCGCAGAACGGCTTTTCGTCGAAGATCTGCGAGCCGATGTGGCAGTGGAAGCCCGCGACCTCGATGTTTTCAAGGGATCTTGCGTAACAGAAAATCTCCTCTGCCTGTCCCGTCGCGATTGCCGAACCGAACTTGGAGTCGACCTTGCCCGTGTTGACCGCGTCAAACGTGTGCGGGTCGATGCCGGGCGTGATGCGCAGAAGGACGCGCTGGGTCATACCCTTTTCCTTTGCGTAAGCGGAAATCCGGTCAAGCTCAACGGCGTTGTCAGCGGCGAACAGACCGATGCCCGCATCCATGGCATAGCGGATGTCAGCGATGGTCTTTGCGTTGCCGTGGAAGCAGATATCGGCGGCGTTCATACCGGCAGACAGTGCATTGTAAAGCTCGCCGGGGGACACAACGTCGACCGCCATGCCCTCTTCCTTTGCCAGCCGATAAATGCCGCGGAAGGACAACGCCTTGGAGGCATACAGCGGGCGGGACTGGGGCGTGAAGTAGTTCTTCATCGCGCGGTGGTAGGTGCGGCACTTTTCGCGGATGCGGTCCTCGTCGAGCAGGTACAGCGGTGTTCCGTACTTTTCTGCAAGCGCAACCGTGTCCGCACCGCACAGGGTCAGATGCCCTTTTTCATTGACAGATAAATTGGAATGAAGCATATCAGTGATTGTCCTTATATTCGGTAAAATATTCGATGATCTTGTCGTAACGCGCGTTCATCGTCTTTTCATTCTTTTCAATGTAGGATTCAACATTGGTGTTGTTTTCCTGCAGCAGACGCGCGGGAATGTAGCCGGCACCGACGAAGCCGTCGTAGATAAAGCCCATGTCAACGACACGTCCCTGCATGACGAGGTCGATCATTTCCAGCGTTTCGGTATCACGCGCATACTTGTCCTTCAGCGCCGTTTCGTAGTAAACGGGGACGACCTGCTTGTAGCTTTCCGCATTGAGTGCTTCGGTGATCATACCGACAAACTCGAGATCGGGTGCTGTTGTCGGAACAGCAAGAACGGGTGCGGAGCCGGAGGAATAGGTATAGTAGTTTTTCTGATCGACGGTCCACTTGGGCAGCGGCAGGATACCGAAGTCGTCCTCCATGTCACGCGTCCACGATGCATCACGGAACATACCGAACTGGAAGACCGCGTTTCCGGCAGTAAAGGACGGCAGAGCCACTTCCTTGAATTCGGTGTTGACACAGCAGCCGTTATTGGTGTAGAAGTCGTTGCAGAGTGCCGTGACGAATGCGGTCAGCTTTTCGGTGCGGTATGTGACCTTCAGCTCGCCGTTTTCGGTTGCCATCAGCGGGTTATCAAATGCCCAGTAGAACATGTTTGCACGGTTCTTGGCATCGAGCGTCACACCGAACAGGTCTTCTACGTCCACAGTACCGTTGAGGTTCTTGTCTTCATAGATGTCCTTGGTCATGGAGATCAGCTTTTCGTAGGTCCAAGTTCCCGCACGGACAAGGTCATAGGGATTTTCAAGGTCGTAGTTTTCGACCAGCTGCTTGTTGAAGTACATGCAGACGGTCTGACCGTAGGACATCAGCGCAAAGTCACCGATGGCAAGCGGGCAAACACCGTCATAGGACAGATTTTCTCTCGTCGTGACAGCCCACCACGGCTTTTCAAAGTTGATGTGGGGAATTTCGTACCAGTTCAGATAATAGTCCTCAAGTGCCAAATCACCTGCGGTGATGGAGTGCGTGATAACAAGATCAAACGCATCGTCGCCGGCATTGATGGACTTGGTGACAAACGCCTTGGTGCCGTCACCGTTTTCCTTGTTGATATCCTCAAAGGTGACATTGAACCGTTCCGCAACGGTCAGATTGCGCATATAGATTGCATCGTTGACGACATCGCCGTCCTGCTCTGCAAAGGAACCGACGTGACCGTCATTGAGAATCCGGAAGGTGCGTCCTTCCCAATTCTTTTCGGGGAGCTCATCGGCAACCTTCAGACGTGCGGAGAAGATGTCCTCCTCGACCGCTTCGGTTTCAACGGCGGATTCCGTGTTTGCCGCATCGGTAACGGCAGCTTCCGTACCCGCATCGCCGCCGCAAGCCGTCACAGCCGCGGTGACCATCAGGGATGCCATCAGAAATGCAAAAATTCTTGTCTGCTTCATATCAGAAATTCTCCTTATATTATTAAAGGTAGTGTGCACGCGCTTCCTCGGGCGTGACGGGTGCGAGATCAATGGGAGCGACATCAAAGACGGTCTTGCAGCCTGTGATGCCGCGGCTGTGCATCCGGTGTGCCGCACGTGCAAATGCCGCAATGACGGATGCCGTGAATTCGGGGTTGGAATCAAGCGTCAGCTTGTACTCAACAACGTGCGTGTTTTCGTTGTCCGCACCCGTCTTGCCGGTACGGATGACGGTGCCGCCGTGCGGGATGCCCATGTGCTTTTCGCGCAGCTCTTCCAGAGAAATGAAGTTGACGGTTGTATCGTAATCCGCAAAGTAGTTGGGCATCGTGACAATCGCCTGTTCAATGGCAGCCCGGTCAGCCCCTTCCTCTGCGACGACATAACATTCGCGGGTGTGCTTTTCGCGGGTGGTCAGCGTCGGCTGCTCCCCTGCGCGGACACGTTCCAGCGCCGCATCAACGGGAACGGTATACTGTCTTGCATCGACAACGCCGGGGATTCTGCGGATCGCATCGGAATGTCCCTGTGAAACGCCGCGTCCCCAGAAGGTATAATCCGCGCCGTCAGGCAGAACAGACAGACCGTAGAGTCTTGCTACGGAGAACATACCGGGATCCCAACCGA
>JAFYTT010000188.1 GCA_017558715.1 Clostridia bacterium
CATCACCATCCCTGATAGTGTAACATCCATTAGTCAGGATGCATTTTCTAATACAGCTTATTATAACAATGCTTCCAATTGGTCTGATGATGTTTTGTATATAGGCAAACATTTTATCGAAGCAAAAACCTCCAAAACTGGCAGTTATACCATCAAAAATGGTACTCGCACGATAGCAGATTATGATGTGTAAAGACCGCATAATCGATGTGACGAATCCCGTATTTTGCAAGATAGGACAGGAGCTTGTTCTCGGAGGCATTGGTGCCCGCGTCGATGAGCAGGACTTCACCGCCGGGCAGTGTCACACATGCCGCGTCCGCCTGTCCGACATCGATGAAGTGGACGACGGCAGAACTTTGAGGATCGGGAATCCCCTCGCCGAGCTGCAAAACGCCCGCGTGCAGACTGTGAAAGTCGTAGATGTACAGCGCCAACAGCAGAAGCAGCACGACGGTGAGCTTGAGAAACAGCTCAAACCGATCGCGCGGATTCCGCCGCCGTCTGTGTTTTCTCTTTTTGTGTTTCATAAAGGAAGCTTACCGTGCGCGGCGGCGAAGCACCTGCAGAACACCCGCGATGATCGGACGCGCGTTGATGGCAAAGATCAGGGCAAGTGCGCCGATCTGCACGAAGATCCCGCCGGGCGTCTCGGCGACCATGCAGAATGCCTGCACGCCGGCAATGGTCGTGTTGACGGCGAGCTTGACGGGATGCATTCGGAAGCGGATATATTTCTGACCGTTGATGGCGCGGATGATGAAGACGATAAAATAGCTTGCAAACGTCGCAATCGCCGCACCGTTGGGACCGAGGGCGGTCGGAATCAAAAGGAAATTGAGGACAAGGTTGATGACAGCACCGATCATCGACGTAATGAACGAAAGCACGCTCTTTTTCTCAACGAGATATACCGAGCCCATGAACGTGACAAGCGAGGAGAAGATCGTTGCGACCGACAGCACGGGAATATACTGCCATGCGGGATAATACGACACATCGTCCGCCATGACGTAGACCGCGATTTTGGCAAAGGCGGTCAGACCGCATCCCGCGATGAACATGAGTGCCTGGAACGAATCGAAAACCTTTTCAAAAAATTCGGAATGATCCTCGTTTCCGCGCTCACGGACGGCAGAGAACTGCCATGCTTCAATGAAGATGCCGGAGAACAGAATGAGCAGCGTCGGAATCTTGTAGGCAAGCGCGTACTGTCCGTTGGCGGCTTCTCCGATCATCCCAAGCACCATGTAGCGGTCGGCGGCATTCGTAGCCCACCAGAAGACCGTCGTCGGAATCAGGGGAATCGCAAAGCGAAGCATCCGTCCGATGTGTGCCTTTTGAAGAGATGCGGGCTTGACGAATTTCCAGAGCGATTCTGTGAAGAACAAGAGCGCTGTCACGAGTGCGTCGGAAACGATGACCGACAGAACATACCCCGTGATGCCCATGTCAAAGCCGAGCAGGAAGATCAGATTGAGGATGATCGTGACAGCGGTCGACAGAATACCGTAGCCTGCAAACTGCTTCATCCGTCCGCGCGCACGCATGAATTGGATGGCAACCGTGTGCAGACACGAAAAGAACGTATATGCCCAGATCAGCACACCGTAGCCGTGGAAGAAGTCAAACGCATTGAAAAGCGGTATGACGAACAAAAACACCGCGCCGCCGCCGAGAACCGTGAACAGACCCGTCGTAAAGACCCGTGCGGGATCCTCGTCGCGATCAAGCGCAAAGCGGAATACCGCCTCCGCAATGCCGAGAGAGAGCAGGGGAATCAGAAGATTCGCCGTCTGCGTGATGATATCGGCAATGCCGTATTCGTCGGGGGACAGACACGCCGTATAGAAGCGCACCATGACAAAGACGAGGAGTTTTGAGGAGAATGTACCGATACCGAGAATTGCGGTATTCGATAACAGACGCTGATACTTGTTTTTCATTGGGGAAACCTCTTTCGTGAGATATTGACAATTTGCGTAAATGGTGGTAAAATAATATAAAAGATATTATAAGAAAAGGAATATCGTATGAACCAGTCACCGAACCGAAACAACAGAGGTCAGGGCTATCCGCCGCGCACAACCCGTCCCAACACAAACGGTCAGAACATGCAAAGACCGCCGCTGACACCACAGCAGATGGCGGCGCGCAGAGCATATATCGCCCGCAGAAAGCGTGAAATCCGCCGCAACCGCATCATTCTCGGCGTCGCATGTGCGCTCATTTTGGCATTGCTCATCTTCCTTATCACCGTGATTGTACGCGGCATCGGAGCGGCAATCGCAGACGGCGGTGAGACAACCGATACGAATGCACCGATCACCGATATGCTCGACAGCGGCAATCCGCCCGCCGACACAACACCGATCACCGATACACAGGGCAATATCATCACACCGGGTACTGCCGAGGTCGTTCTGCCCGCAGTACAGCCTGACGTCGATCTTTCCTATGAAGCCATGGGCTTTGCGTCGGATCTCAAAGACTTTGAAAAGTATATGAACCCGACCGAGGAGCGCGACGATTATCTGATTTTGGTCAACGCGCAGAATGCCATCAGCGCCGCCGATAAGCCCGACGATCTTGTCGAGGTCACAAACACGCGAACCGACCGTGAAAAGCAGCTGATGCGCAAGCCGGCAGAAAAGGCATTGCAGGCGCTCTACATCGAAGCACACGCGCAGGGCATGATGTCGCCCGACACACCGTCCGGCTATCCGCTCTCCGTCACCAGCGCTTACCGCAGCTATGAGACGCAGAATTACCTGTTCTCCTCCTATGTACAGAAGGAAATGGGCAACAACCCCGGCTGGACAAAGGCGCAGGCAGAGGCAAAGGTCGAAACATATTCCTGCCGTCCCGGTACGAGTGAGCACCAGACGGGTCTTTGCATCGATATGCATACGCTGTCCGGCGCCGATGTTTCGTTTGCCAACTATGAGCAGGCGACGTGGCTTGCCGAAAACTGCTGGAAGTTCGGATACATCCTGCGTTTCCCCAAGGATAAGGTCAAGGAAACGGGCATCTCCTACGAGCCGTGGCACTTCCGTTTTGTCGGTCGCTACCACGCATATCAGATCTGGTCACAAGGACTGTGTCTGGAAGAATACATTGCGCAGTTGAACGGTTGATTTATGATTTCTGTCAGCAGATGATGTTGTCTGCTGACAGTTTTTTATTTGCAGGGAAACCAGCTTCTGTAAGAGGAGCGTTCGTCCCATGTCGCACCGGCCGATGCATAATCGACAAGGGTTATTTCACGTCCGCCGATGACAGTTCTGAGGGCAGTCGTGACATCGGGCAGGGAGCACATGGAAACGGGCAGGTCTTTGTCGGGCAGCGGCAGAATACCGTCAATATCCGCATCAAACCGCAGATCGCGGCACATGACAGACGCGCCGAAGGTCAGCGCAAAGAAATTGTCTCCGGTGCGGTTGGAGCCGTGCGGTGCTGCAATGACAGAAAGCCGCCGTCCAAGGGAAAGCGTGATTGTGTCGCCTGCAGAGAACATCCCGCGCAGAATGAGAGCACGGTGATCTGCGGACAACGGCTGCGTGGTGATGCTGTCAGGTGCGGAAACGCTATGACCGCACGCCCATGCAGGAATCCGCAGGGAGAGGGATTGTTCCTCTTCTGCCGCATCAAGCACGGTGATGACGATGCGCCGTTCGATTTGTATATCTTTGCAGACAGTAACGGTAAAATGCAGATGTTCGGTGCGGTATTCTCCCGGCAGATACAGAAGAACAGCGGTTGTATCATGGGACTGCATGACAGCGGCATCACACAGCGCTGCAAGACCCGCAGGACCGTTTGCCGTACAGCAGGAAAGCGGCATATCGCCGATATTGTAGGTGAAATTCACCTTGCCGCCGCGCTGTCCGTTGAACGTGGGGAAATAATCAAAGTAGGCACCGTCGGGACGAAGCGCACCGAGCAGCGCGTTTTCCAGCGACCGTTCGATTTCGTCGGCACAGCGCAGATCGCCCGTCAGACGGAGCATCTGCAGGCACAGTTTCATCCATGTGATCGTCACGCACGTTTCCTGTGACAGGTTGATGTCGGGATTCGTCTGCTCGTATTTTGTGCGATTCCATTGCTCGCCCGTACCCGGTCCGAGGTTGTAAGGCGCATCGGCACCGCCCGAACCGAGCAGTGTGATTTCCTCCTCAAGCAGTGCATCGAAGAAGCGGCAGGCACAGTCACGCCAGCGCGAATCGCCTGTAGCGCGGTAATATTCACAAAGCCCTTCAAAGCAGCTCATCATCTCATAGGCTTTAGCAATGGATTCCCTGGGATTGCCGTTCCCGCCGACCGTGTAAGGGGAGCGTCCCGAGAGGATGGCATCAAAGATGTTCTCCCGTTTACAGGCACCGGTTTCCTCGACGATATGACGTGCCAAGGCAAGGTACTGCGCCTTTCCCGTCAGTCCGTAGAGCCGCACCATCGGTTCGAGAATCGACGAGGATTCAATGCCGCAGAACGCCCAGCCTGTCTCGGTGATCGGCGTTTTTCCCTCATCACGGGAACCAACCTGCGCACAGGTGTAGTCTGCAAGACGGCACATGGCGTTAAGCACACGGTCGTCCCCGAACACGCGGTAATACGCTTCCATACCGAGCAGGACGTATTTGCGCTCCCAGAGATCGGAGCCGTGTGTGCCGTTTGGCTGAGATGCACGGGGCGTACAGCTGATCTCGCCGTCGGGAGACTGTACCGTGAGCATGTCCTCCATCGAAGCGCAGATAACGTCTTTGAGTGTTTCATCCTCCGTCAGCGCATAGAAAATACATGCCGCCCGCATCAGCTTGCCCCAGAATTCTCCTGCGGCAAACAAATCGAGCGTATTGCGGAACATATCGACGGTTTTGGAAAAGTCAATTTGGCAGAACAGTCCCCGGGTTATGCGGTCGAAATGGGATGCAAGTGCACCTGAAAAGCGCGGTGCGGTTTTCGTTGGACAAAGGGCATCGCGGATTTGATAATACGGATAGGTCATATCATTTACCATAGTTTTCGCTCCCTTATTCAAAACAAAAACAGAAACGTCGCCGCAAAAGCCAGCAGCGTACCGATGAGTGCACGGCGGGACTGTTTTTCACCAAAGAACAGATAACCGGCAAGCGCGGTCAGAACGACGGAACCGCCCGTCATCATCGGATACTGCACGGACGCAGGCATCGTCGATGCGGCGGCAAGCAGCTGGAGCAGATACGAAATGCCGTTGCACAGCGCATAGGCGACGACAGACGCAATCAGCATCCACGACTTGAAGGTCGGGGACAGCTTCGCGCCGCCCTTGTTTTTCAGCGTCAGCAGAAAGAGAATGAACGCGCTGAAAATGCCGTTGATTGCGTTTGTCAGGATGACAAAGCTGTTGTTGTCAACGGTCGGATAAACCGCTTCGATCTGATGAAGCTTGGAGAAAATCGATACAAAGCCGTTCATGAAGAACACGAGCAGACAGAGCAGAACAAAGAGCATTCGTGTTGTGCGCGAACGCTTGTCCGTCTTGGAATCCTCCTGCGACTTTTCGGTAAGCGGCAGAAGCATCGCGCCGATCAGAAGCAGTACGCCGACAATGCGAAGAACAAGCGACAGCGGAGAAAGCGTTTCTGCGTCACCGAGAAAGAGAAGCCCGAAGAGAAACGGCAGAAGCATTCCGCCGAGCATTAAAAACATCGTAAAGACCGAGAAATTCCCAAGCGAAAAGATTTTGAAGCCGAGCAGGGAATACCCAAGACACAGCGCGGCAATCAGCACCGCATAGACAAACGACAGCGGCGTGACATCCAGGTGAAATCCGTTGATACAGAAAAAGATTGCGCCCGTTGCCAACCCGGAGAGGGATGTATAAAGAAGCGAGGTCATGATACCGGAGCCGTTTTTGGACTGGTAGAACTTGTTGACAGAGAACTGCAGTGCCATCAGCACAACGGCGGCAAGAAGATACAGATAATAGATCATCGGCGGTGTCCTTTCAGCTTTTGGAAATGAACCATAATTATATTATAGTATACACCATTTGGCAATTTTTTTCAAGAGTAATCGATGAATTTTCCATCACAGGAAAAAACTTTGAAAAATTCGTCCAACCCCTTGATTTTATCGACAAAATCCGCTATAATATTATAGATGTGCAAATTCAGAAAGAACAAATCGAGCATCACCAAAATCAAGGGTAAGAGGTAGAATGAGCATGCAGTTTTCTGTCCGACAATTCCATAGGATCACAGCCGTACTGCTGTGCGCTGTTCTGTTCTGCCTTGTTGGCTGTACGGCGGAAACAGACGGACCTGTCTGGGAAGGCTATCCCATCGGCCGTCAGTTTACCTACGGGATTCGCACCGAAACGCTGTCAGCGCTTTCCCCGATCGTCGAGGAAACGGTAGGGGCAATGTTCCTTGACAACAGCCACGACGTGTTTGTCGAGGATCAGATCTGCGTCAACAATACCTCGTATGAAATTCCAAAGGTCCTGCAGGACGCACTCCTTGAAACGATGGCGGAGTACAAGTTTGAGACGAGCTTCTATGTGATCGATCTTGAAACCCACGCGTCATTTGCATACAATCCGCAGAAATATTTTGAATGTGCGTCGACAATCAAAGCACCCTACGCGCTGTTCCTTGCAAAACAGCTGGAAGCGGACATCATCTCCCTTGACGATATCCTCGAATATAAGGAGCATCACAAGGCGGACGGCTCCGGCTCCACGCAGTTCTCCGAGTTCGGTACGCTGTTCACCTTGAAGGCAATGCTGTACCGTCTGCTCTATAACTCCGATAACGTCGCGTATTATATGCTGTCCGAGCACGCAGGCTATGACGGCTTCAACGAAATGGTGACGGAACTGGGCTGGGAGAATACGATTTCCAAGCGCGATCACTGGGTCGATATCACGCCGCAGAATCTCGCCGCCGTCTGGCAGGAGATCTACGACTACCGCGATACCTGCGACGAGGGACGGCTTCTCTGGACGTATCTGACGACGAATCTCTACAACGAATTTGAGGTCGCCATGCCGGAATATACAGGCTCTGCGCATAAGTCCGGCTGGGGCTACAACGGCTACCATGAAGCAGGTGTCGTCTTCGGCCGCAGAAACTACATCTGCGTTGTCATGACCGCCACAGGTCTGAAAAACAACTGCCTGCACCGCACCATCCGCAATCTTGATAATGTCATCAACGATTATGACATCTGGCTGAAAAATCAGGGGTTAAGTGAATAAGTAAAAAAGGATTACGAACCGATGATACGGACGTAATCCTTTTCTTTTTGTTGGTATGAATCTATGGTGTTGTAGGAGCGATTCACGAATCGCCCGCACCCATATATGCGGGATCCGATTGAAATTGAGGAAAAACAAACCGATTCTCAAATATCGTATCCGTGATATAGGCGAATACAAAGTAAAAGGGCGATTCGTGAATCGCCCCTTCAAAATTATATGAACAACAATTACCGAATCCGATCAACCAGCCCTGCGATCTCGCGCAGCTTTCTCGGAATATCAATGGACTGCGGGCAGACTTCCTTGCACTTGCCGCAGTTTACACAGTTGTGTGCCTGTGCGTCAGAGGGAATGGCATCGTAGTCTGCGATAAACGCTGCCTTGTACGCTGCAAGCTCTTCCTCGGTGTGACCGACGGACAGGGGCAGACGACCTTCTGCTGCCGCGTTGTTGTAAACGGCAAAGATTTCGGGAATCTGGATGCCCTTGGGACATTCAAAGCAGTAACGGCAAGCGGTGCAGGGAATCGTACCTGCGCGGTTGTATGCAGCAATCGCACCTGCGAGTGTTGCGTGATCTTCGTCGGTCAGCGCCTTGAAGCCGGTCATCGTTGCGCAGTTGTCGTCAACCTGCTCCATGTTGGACATACCGGACAGGACACAGAGGACGTTCGGCAGAGAAGCGGCAAAGCGGATTGCCCAGGATGCGATGGAACGGTCGGGTTCTGCACCCTTGAGGATTTCGACCGCTTCGTCACACAGGGAAACGAGAGAACCGCCGCGGACGGGTTCCATGATGATCAGCTGAACGCCGTATTCGACAGACAGACGGTACAGTTCTTTTGCGTTCTGGTTGTCCCAGTCCATGTAGTTGAGCTGAATCTGGCAGAAGTCCCACTTGCGGAACTGCATCAGATATTCAAAAAATTCGACGGAGCCGTGGAAGGAGAAGCCGAGGTTGCGGATGCGTCCTGCTTCCTTTTCGCTGTCCAGGTACGCAAGTACGCCGCCGTTGACGTAAATCTTTTCAAAGTCTTCCTTGGAGCCGAGCGCGTGGCAGAGATAGAAGTCGATGTAGTCGACACGGCACTTCTTCAGCTGATCTTCGAAAATTTCCTTTGCCTTGGCAGCACCGCCGTCGCCGACCATCCAACCGGGCATTTTGTCAGCGAGATAGAAGGATTCACGGGGATATGCGGACAGCGCATCACCGACGAAGTTTTCGGATTCGCCGCCGTGATACATGTACGCCGTATCAAAGTAGTTGACGCCGGCTTTGTACGCGCGGTCAATCAGCGCTTTACCTTCTTCGTAGTTGATATCCTTGTTGTCCTCGGAGTTGAGGGGCATGCGCATGGTGCCGTAGCCGAGCAGAGAAACGGGTTTGCCCGTGCGGCTGTAGATTCTGTTTTCCATGAGGGTACTCCTTATATGATTATATTTTTCACTATTATAACGAACAAATGTGAACTGTGTGTGAAATTTTCAAAATTTATGAAAAAAGTTTGACTCATCCCATTCTTTTCTGAAAAAAGAGTTGAAAAATACGGCAAATTATGATATAATAACCGTAATGATATAGATAAGGAAAGGCTGTTTTGATTCGAGCAAAAACGGCGGAATCGTGTGATTGCGGCGGAAGCGGCAGACTGTGGGGCAGACGGTATCAAGGTGTCTGTATGGAGGACCATTGGTTATCCGCACATTGGTATGTAAATGTTCTCCCACAACCCCGAATCAAACCACCCTACGGTAAAACAATATGATCAACGAAACTCTGGCAAAACTGGTTCGCTATTCCCAGCTTCGCGGTCTGACCGCAATCGAGGATGAAACCTGCATCATCAATGCATTGATGGATGCGCTCGGTGTCACGGAATTTACGTATCCCGCGCATGTCCGTGAGCTTTCCGAAGACGATCTCGATCTGGAATCCATTCTCGGTGCACTGTGCGATTACGCATATGAAAACGGCAAACTGGAGGAAAACTCCGTTGCCTACCGCGATCTGTTTGATACCAAGCTGATGGGTATCCTCACGCCCAGACCGTCGGATGTCATCCGTACCTTTAACGAAAAATTTGCCGATGACAGACAGGCGGCAACCGATTGGTTCTATGATTTCAGCCGTGCGACCGACTATATCCGTACTTACCGCGTCAAGCGCGACCTGAAGTGGACAACGCCGTCTCCGTATGGTGAAATCGACATCACGATCAACCTGTCCAAGCCCGAAAAGGATCCCAAGGCCATCGCCGCCGCAAAGAACGCTCCGCAGGCAGGCTATCCCAAGTGCGCACTCTGCCGCGAAAACGAAGGCTTTGCAGGTTCCCTCCGCGCCGCCGCACGTCAGAATCACCGCATCCTGCCTATCACGATGGCGGGTGAACCGTGGTTTTTGCAGTATTCTCCGTATGTTTACTACAACGAACACTGCATCGTATTCAATGCGAAGCATACGCCCATGAAAATTGACCGCAGTACCTTTGCCAAGCTTCTGGATTTCGTCACGCTGTTTCCGCATTATTTCATCGGCTCCAACGCAGATCTGCCCATTGTAGGCGGCAGCATTCTGAGTCATGAACACTTTCAGGGCGGACGTCAGACTTTTGCCATGAGTAAAGCGCCCGTGGAGCGCAAGCTGAAGTTCATTGGCTATGACGATATCAAGGCAGGCATTGTCAAGTGGCCCATGAGTGTGATTCGCCTGACCGGTTCAGATAAGAAACATCTGGCCGATCTGGCTGATCGCATTCTGACCGCATGGCGCGGTTATACGGATGAAGATGCATTTATCCTTGCAAGATCCGGAGCCGTTCCGCACAATACCATTACGCCCATTGCCCGACGCAACGGCTTGAATTATGAACTGGATCTGGTTCTAAGAAACAATATTACTACTCTTGAACATCCATTGGGTGTATATCATCC
>JAFYTT010000189.1 GCA_017558715.1 Clostridia bacterium
CCCTATGTCCCTTCCCTGCCGCTTTCCAGAGTCGTGAAGGATGAGCTGCCCGACAATTTTGATCGCCGCATTTTCATTTTTGAACGTGCAAGTCAGTTTGATCTTCTGTCCGAAAACACAGAAACCTTCATGTGGGTTTCTCCCGCCTCCCAGAAAATTCTGGATCGGTACAATCTGATTCAGAAAAAATGTGTTGATAACAAAAAGATCTACAAGGATGTCCTCATCTACAAGGACGATTACCGATTAACGCCGCTCGATAAACAGTTCATTACGGAACTGTGCGAATCCAAACGAAAATATTTGAAATAAGAGTATCTACCTAAAAAAACGCTGTTGTTTTCCGGGATTTCACCGAAAAACAACAGCGTCATTTGTTATTTTGAAACCTGATTATTTTCCGGTTTCACGTTCACGGTCGAGCTTTGAATTTCTGAAGTACAACGCAACGTCGATGGAGATCATGACGAAGTTCAGAATGTAGAAGAAGAAGGACAGATAGAACAGCGCACCGCTTGCATCCATGGCAGCCAGCTGAATGACCTTACGGACGATACCGCATGCGTAACCGAGCAGCAGGAACACTTCAAAGAAAAGACTCTTGCCCTTGGCAGTACGGGAAATCAGCGATTTGCGGATGGAAATCGGCCAGGAAAGACCAAAGCAGAATATGGTCAAGGCTTCAAGTAAGTCAACAAGTCCGGTCATGGGAACTTCCTTTCAAAACAATTAGATATTGGGCTGCTTGGTATAATTGGGGAGAAGCTTGGGAGAAACAGCATTCGTTTCAATGCCTGCATCTGCGATTTCACGCTCAAACTTCGCAACGTGATCAAGCGTCAGCGCACCGAGTTCGGTTTCTTTTGCTGCCGCCGCTGCGTGCTGACCTGCATTTCTGCCGAAGACGATGATGTCGAGCAGAGAGTTGCCCATCAGACGGTTCTTGCCGTGGATACCGCCGACAGCCTCGCCAGCGACAAACAGATTCTTAACGTTGGTCGTTTCACCGTTGACATTGATGTCGAGACCGCCGTTCTGGTAGTGGAGCGTCGGGTAGATCAGAATTGGTTCGCGGCGGATGTCAATGCCGTACTTGGCAAACATGCGCATCATCGCGGGGATTCTCTTTTCAATCGTACCCTCGCCGCCGATCATCTCGATCATCGGCGTGTCAAGCCAAATGCCCTCACCATTGCCGGTCTCGACACCGTTGCCGCGTTCGGTACATTCACGGATGACAGATGCCGCGGTGACATCACGGGTTTCCAGCGGATGCATGAAGACCTCGCCGTTTTTGTTGACGAGCTTTGCGCCGAGAGAGCGGACCTTTTCGGTGACAAGTGCGCCAAAGATCTGCGACGGGTAAGCAACACCGGTCGGGTGATACTGCAGCGTTTCCGCATACAAAAGCTTTGCTCCTGCGCGGTAGCCAAGCACAAGCCCGTCTGCCGTTGCACCGTAGTGGTTGGACGTCGGGAAGCCCTGATAGTGCATGCGACCTGCACCGCCTGTCGCAATGATGACCGTCTTTGCACGTGCGACGAGCAGATCCTTTGTCTCCATGTTCATCAAAACCGCACCGGCGGCATTGCCTTTGTCATCAAGGATCAATTCAATCGCAGAGGTGAAGTCAACAACGGGAATCCCGAGGTTGAGCACCTCGTCACGCAGCGTTCTCATGATTTCCGCACCGGAGTAGTCCTTTGCCGCATGCATACGCTTGCGGGACGTACCGCCGCCGTGCGTTGTGATCATCGTGCCGTCCTCATCCTTGTCAAATTCGACACCGAGTTCGGACAGCCAGGAAATCGCCTCAGGTGCATCGCAGACGAGCTTTGCAAGCAGATCGCGCTTTGCGGCAAAGTGACCGCCGCCGAATGCATCGACAAAGTGGATCGCGGGAGAGTCATTCGGTTTGTCCGCCGCCTGAATACCGCCTTCAGCCATCATCGTGTTCGCGTCACCCATACGGAGCTTCGTCACGATCATGACGGATGCACCTGCGCGGTGTGCCTCGATTGCCGCAGCAGTACCTGCACCGCCGCCGCCGATGATCAGCACATCGGTATCGTAGTCGGGCTTGGAGAGATCCACACTGTCAGCGGTGATGCGGCTGTGCGCCTGCAGCATATCCGCAAGCTCATGCGGAACACGGTCACCGGCATTGGGACCGATCTTCAGGGCTTCAAACTGGTCCTC
>JAFYTT010000190.1 GCA_017558715.1 Clostridia bacterium
CGTCCGATGAGCTCCTGCCTCGCAGCAAACGAGCTTTCCGAGGTCGACGGTATTCTCAACGGCACGACCAACTATATTCTGACCCAAATGATCCGCGCGGGCAAAACCTTTGAGGAAGCGCTTGCCGAAGCACAGGAAAAGGGTTATGCGGAACGCAATCCCGCAGCTGACGTCGAAGGCACAGATGCCTGCAGAAAGATCTGTATTCTGTCCGCGCTCGCATTCGGACGTCTCTATGCACCGTCTTCCGTTCACACCGAAGGTATCACCGCTGTCACAGCACAGAATGTTGCGGATGCGGAAGCCCTCGGCGGTGTCATCAAGCTCATCGGACGCGCAGGTCGTGTCGATAAGGACGATCCGACCTCCGATGTCTTCATGCTCGTTTCTCCGCACGTCATTCTGCACGAAAATCCGCTGTCCTGCGTCGACGATGTCTTCAACGCCATCTTTGTTCGCGGCAATGCGGTAGGTGACGTCATGTTCTACGGACGCGGTGCCGGCAACCTGCCGACCGCTTCTGCCGTTGTCGCCGATATCATCGACATTCTGACACACAAGGATGCGGAAGTCTTTGTTCCCGACTGGGAAAGCGCGGAAGGCACACCCTTTGATTATACTGCACTTCCGTACGCGTTCCTTTGCCGTGTACAGACCGCCGCTTCCTATTCGGATGCTGTTTCCGCACTCCGCAACGCATATGCCGATGCAGAGCTTCTGACCGCAGAAGACGCGTTTGACGGTGAGATCGCATTTGTCACACCCGTCACGACAGAAACCGCTGTCAGAGAGGCACTTGCCACGTTCGGTACTGTCTCCTCCCTGCTCCGTATCATGCCCTGATGAAAACGTTCAGACGGAATTTTATACCGCTGCGGCACATCCCGGTCATCGTCCTGCTTCTGTTGTCCATGCTCGTTACCATGACCGCCTGCCGCGCCGATGTCATCACCATGTCACCCGATCAGTTTCTGGACCGTCTCAATGCCCTGTGCGCCGACGATTTCGGTGCCGTAACCGAAACGGAAACGATTGATGCAGTGACCTCACTCTGTCAGATCACCGACCGTATCTCGCTTACCCTGATCTCCGACCCCGTCACAGGTCTGATGCAGCGTGCAGAACTGGTGCTGACCTTTGATCCCGACATCACAGATCTCGATTATTCGTCTTTTTCGTATTTTTTCCTGGTGATGCTCAAGGCATACGATGAAAAAACAACGATTTCCAACATCAATTCCGTGTATGATGCCCTCGGTATCTCCTCTTATGAACCGGGTATTCAGACGGAAATCGGTTACGGCAGCAATACCTACTGCTACAGCGTCACCGATACGGAAGCCCGCTTCACCGCGCTGTATATCCAGCCGGCAGAAACGCTGGACTTCTGATCTCACAACACAATTACAGCCGGAGTCCCCGTGACGGTGTACTCCGGCTGTTGTTATATCATCGTTCAGCGAATCGCGCGGCATTCGAGATAATACCGCTTTTCGTCTGCTTCGCCCATCGAGAAGGTCTTTCTCGGCAGCGCACCGTCAAAGATGACCGTGCGGAACAGGTCGTCCTTTTCCATGCCGTTGAACAGGAATCCGACCGCGTGCTCGCCCTGCGCCAGCTTCTTGGTCGCATCAATGCCGTGGATATAGTCAACCTCGGCGTCGGGATGCTCTGCAAGCCACGCATCAAGGAACACCTGCAGCGTACCGACAGGCAGCTGTGCCGTGGGTGCGGGATGCGTTACCGTGCGCGTCGTGCCGCCATAGACGACCTCAAAGGTATGTCCGTCGGCAGTCCCGTCTGTCAATGCGGGATAGAAAGCCTTCATATCCGCAAGCAGTGCCTCTCCGTCTGCACCGAACACCACACGGTAGATCGGCTCAAACTCCAGCGCCTCGTCATGCAGATTGACAAGCTCTGCAAGTGCAAACCGTGCGGGATGGGTCGCGGGTGCACCGTTTGCTTTGCGTTCCTCCCAGCAAGCCTTTGCAGTGGCAAGCGAATGATTTCCGTCACCGACCGGGAAAACGAGCGGTGCTTTTCCATCAGCGTGATACTTGTCTTCAAATGCTTTTTCACAGCCAAGCTCCAATGCCAGCGCCTCAATTTCGTCTGCCAGCGCATCGGTAATCAGCCAGCCGGTAATCCGACCGCCGTTCTGCATCAGATCAAAATCATAGATCGGTGCCGCCTCCTTGGCTTTCCGCGCCGCAGAAAACAGCTTCTGTTCTTTGTCGTCGCACAGGATCATGACATGCGGTGATTCCACAGCGGCGTCACGGCGGATCTGTACACGCGGCGGGATACGGGAAAGAACCGTTCCTTCCGTTGCACGGATCGGTGTCTGGGAATCCTTTGCATAGCTGTATGCTTCCAAGTCAAACGCACCGACGATACCACAGCGCTTCTTGCCGTTCTTCATGGCACGCTCGACATAGATCATGGCGTCAGGGTATGCCGAGAGCACGGTTTCGCGATATTCCTCGGTCGCCTTTGCGATCGCCGCAATGCGTGCATCCTTATCGGGCGCATTCAAAAACAGCTCAGGATACGTAATACGGCGCGTCGACGGTGCATCTCCGACAACGGATTCCACCGCTTCCCAGTAATCGGGATCGCTGGTGTACTGGTCACACGCGACAACGCTCCATTTATGAAGCGCTGCCTGCGACAGATCCCGCGGCAGCAGAATCTCGGTTCTGCCAAAAATTTTCTTGTTCGTCATTGTTTGTCTCCTCCATCCTTGTTCCGTTCGTCCTGGCGATCAGAACGGATATGATATCTGCGTTCCAGTTGCTGGCGCTTGCCTGCATACTGGTAGGCGGTTTTATAATCATCGGCATCTGCCGACAGTTGTTCCATTTTCGCAATACAGCGGTATTGCAGGATCGGGTCGCGTTCCAGTACCGCGGCATCCTCACCATGCAGAAGTGCGGCAAGTGCGTTCTGTGCACCGACCACATCGCCATCCTCCGCCGACAGCCAGATTTTGCGCAGTGCGGCATACAGCGGATTGCGGATCGGAATCGATTCCAGCTGCGAGCGGTAATCCGGTGGGATATCCCGCTCCATATCGGCAAAGAACCGCAGCAACAGATATCGGTCCAGATCGATCGCCCGTCCGAGCGCCGTTTCATAGCTGTCCAGATATACCTCGGGACGCTCGCCCGACAGCTCTGCCAGCATTGCCTTGCAGAGAACCGCTTCTCCGAGTACGACCTCCGTATGATAGGATGTCTCCTCCGCAAATGACAAAGCACGGTCAAACCATTCCGCCGCTTCCTCGGTATCCCCGCGCTCGTATGCCTGTCTGCCGAGCCGCACCGCGCACTCGCACAGAATCAGATACGTTTCCTCATCGTGAAGCGCATACTGTTCACACATGGCAAACACAGCGAGATCATCACCGCGCCTGTATTTTTCGCGCAGCTCTTCTTTGATTTTCGGAAGCAGAAACTGCAGAAGATCGTCCTCTTCTGTCAGCAGATAACCTGCAGGAACCCCGAGTCTGTCAGCAAGATACTTGAGCGTTTCCACGGACGGTGTTACATCCCCCGATTCAATACGGCTGATCAGGATTCGTGTGATGGCTTCTCCCGCCAATGCCTGCTGTGTCAGATGCAGTTCTTTTCTCCGACGTTTGATCTTTTCACCCAATGTCAATTTCATTGCAGTAACCCATTTCAAAAAACAAAAAACCCCATGGACGGTATTGCCGTTTCATAGGGTCATTTGTTGTGTAATTAGATGTTTTCCTTGATCTTAGCTGCCTTACCGACTCTGTCACGGACATAGTACAGCTTTGCACGTCTGACCTTACCGGAACGGATGATGTCAACCTTGACAACGTTCGGGCTGTGGATCGGGAACGTCTTTTCAACGCCTACGCCGTATGCGATACGTCTGACAGTGAAGGTTTCAGAAATGCCGCCGTTCTTCTTTGCGATAACAACGCCTTCGAACATCTGGATTCTTTCTCTGGTACCTTCCTTGATCTTGTTGTGAATGCGGACGGTGTCACCGATGTTGATAACCGGGACTTCCTTCTTTAACTGCTCATTGGTAAAAGCCTTGATCATATCCATGATTGTGCTCCTCCTGTTTCATCATCGGACATTCGTGCAGAGCTTCGCAGAGGACTGTCCTGTATTTTAGGGATAATTTCGTGTCCCGCCCGTTTCTGTCCATGCAGAACCCGTTGTTTCGGCGTCCGAAATCTTAAATATTATAACATAATCGTCGCTTTTTGGCAATGGAATCTATGGATTTTATTTGTAAATATTGTGTGAACAAATCATTTGCCGTCGATCCACGCAATCTGTTCCGGTGTCAGGGATGTGTCGGAGCATGCGATGACATCGTCAAGCTGGCGGTCATTGGAAACACTGGTAACAGGAATCACCGCCAACGCCTGACCGTACAGATAACCGAGTGTCACAGCCGTCGGAGAAAGACCGGTATCGCGGCAAAGCACACGAATGCGGTCCAATCTGCGCAGGTTGTCTTCGCTTGCGTAATTGGAGTGAATCTGTGCATTGGGAACATCTATGAATTTGGAAACAAAGCCCGCCGCCTGCGAGGTAAATGCCATGATCGGCATCTGCATATCGCGATAGATGGCTTCTTCCTCGTCATTCATCGACATCAATGTTTCATCGCCAAGCATTTTGGGAGACGGACGCATCAGATTAAAGCAGATCTGCGAGACGTCAAAGCCGCGCATGCCATGCTTGACGCAATAATCGTTTGCCTGATAGATACGGGCAGCCGACCAGTTGGACGCACCGAGCAGATTCAGCGCACCGCGCGCCGCCTGTCGGTTCAATTCATCCATAATCACGGAAACGGCAACACTCTCATCATCACGGTGGAGAAAATAGAGATCAATCTGCTGTGTCTTAAGATTGACAAGACTTTCCGCAACATCACTTGCAATGCAGGTGGGATTGACACGCAGCGTCATGGTTCCAAGAAGCGGATGTGCGCCTTTCGTTGAGGTGACCGTCTTTGCGCGGTTTTCCCCCTGCTCCAGCCACATACCGTAGATGATTTCGCTGTAAGAGGCCTGTGTCTCGTCAACCCATTTTCCGTATACAAGTGCGGTATCGATAAAATTGCCGCCCTGTGCGACATAACGGTCAAGCTGTGCAAAGTTCTGTTCTTTTTTATCATATCCGCCGTATTTGGCAATACCGAGGGAAAGATTGGAAACCTCCAATGCACGTGTTCCGGTCTGTGCAAACGCACTGTTCAATATGATCTTTTTCATCATCGTTCTCCCGTTCAGTTGACTTCTTTTTGGATCCATGCACTGCGCATACGAATGGCAAGACCGCGGTAGGCATGGCGGACACCGCTTTCCAGAATCCGGATTTCCGGCAGATGCTGTGCCTCCAGACCCGATGTCTTGCAAATATTTTGGATCAGATGCTGACGGTACTGCTCCATTTTCCCGCCCGTACAGTTTTCAATCAGAACAATATCCGGGTCAAACAGAACGATTTCATACGCCAATGCACGTCCCAGCTCCGTTACCGTTTCCTCGCGCAGACCGCGTCCTTCAAACAGCATCTGGAGTGTTCCAAGATTTTCGGTCGGCATTCGCCCGATATCACCCGCGTACGCTTCTCTGCCCTGCAGGATTTCCCCGCCGGAAATCAGGGCGCCCGAAATGGTTTCGCCGATGCAGACATAGACGACGTTGTTGACCTGTTCCTTTTCCAGATCGGCAAGATTAGACGCAGCGGCAGTCAGAACATCCTTTTCCAGCATTTCCACCGGTGCCCGCAGTACATCCTCGATGATCGCCTTGACATGCGTCTGCGCCAGCTCCGGAACGCGGGAGGATACCACCGTGTCCGTATCGGCCGCATATGTGCCGGGAAGCACCACACCGATGCCCGCCGCTTCCGCCATATCAAGATGACGAAGTGTATAGATCTTGACGTTTTTCATGAAGATATACAGATTTTCTTCATAATAAAAGTCGCTGTTGTATTCGTAAACGATTTTATCGACAATGTTGAGCGCAATGTTCATAACCGTCATCGACATATTCCGCGCGGTCAGGTCGATAATCATAAAAAATTTATCGGTATTCAAACTCACCAGACCGGCGCGGCGGCCTGCCATATTTTTGATCTCCTTGGATTGGATGATCACATGGCGTTCCAGCAATGCGTCGACCACCTTGCCGACAGTCATCAGCGAAAGACCGGTGATTTCAGCGATTTCCGCACGGCTGATCTGATCCTTACCTGTAATGGCGTTGAAGATTGCACGTACACTTTCCTTTTTGATACTGCTTAAATTGATGCGTTCCAATGTGTTTTCCCCTCTGCATTCGGACATTTGCGACGATTTTCGGATGGTATCGCAGAAAAAATGCTATGTGACCGGCACATAACATTTCTAAATTTCTTTGTGTTCTGTATAATAATTATATACTGTTTTGCGGATTTTGTCAAGAGGTTTCTAAACAGTATTGAAAAAATCATATTGTTTCCGTACGAACCCCTCCAACACAGTTATTATTTTTACGGGTATATTCTGTGCGAAATTCATTAAAAAAGTCCCTCAATATCCTTGCAATTCCGAACAAATTCTGTTATAATGAGAAAAAACATCTGACGGAGGATACCACTGTGAAGAAAAGACAAATCGTTAATATCGTCAACTTTATCCGCGCCGTTGAACCGCGTCTGCCGATGGATCTCATTGAACCCGTACGGGAACAGATTGCACTGATGAAGCGCCACAACCTGCGCGGTACATTCCTTGTACAGTATGATGCGATGCTCGTACCCGAAATCGTTACAATGCTGAAGGAACTCGATCCCGCGCAGTTTGAGCTTGGTGTCTGGCACGAAATCGTTCAGCCCGAGGTCGAATCGATCGGTATTCCGTGGACAGGTCGCTATCCGTGGGACTGGCACGCACACTGCGGTTTCTCGGTCGGTTATACAAAAGAACAGCGGGAGCGGCTGTGCGACGCACTGTTTGAAAAATTCCGTGACCTCTTCGGTGTTTATCCGCGTGTCTTCGGCTCGTGGTTCTTTGACTCCCATACCGTTCGTTATCTTTGCGACACCTACGGTCTTGATGCACTGTGCAACTGCAAAGAGCAGTACGGCACCGACGGCTACACGCTCTGGGGCGGCTACTACGGTCAAGGCTATTATCCTTCCCGCACCAACTGCTTCATGCCGGCACAAACCAAGGAAGAACAGCTCGACGCACCGCTGTTCCGTATGCTCGGCTCTGACCATGTTTACCAGTACGACTTCGGCATGAGTCTTGAGGAAGGTGCCAAAACGCAGGGTGTCATCACGCTGGAGCCTGTTTATACCCAAAACACGGGCGGCGGCGGTGTCTCCCATTGGGTCGACTGGTATCTGCGCGAAAACTACAACGGAGACTGCCTGTCCTTCGGTTATGCGCAGGCAGGACAGGAAAATGCATTTGGCTGGAAAGCGATGAAGGACGGTCTGACGTATCAGTTTGCACAGTTTGAAAAGCTGCAGAACGAGGGAAAAATCGAAGTGGAACCGCTCGGCGATACAGGACGCTGGTTCAAGCAGACCTATTCGGAAACGCCCGCATCGACCATTACAGCTCACAACGCCTTTGATGACGATGATAAAACCTCGGTCTGGTACTCCAACAAATACCTGCGTATCAATGTCTATGCAGAAAAAGACGCTGTCCGTATCCGCGACCTGCATGTTTTCTGCGAAAAATACCCCGACCCGTTTGAGGATACCGTATGCGAAAGCAACGAGGCAGTATATGAGACGCTGCCGCTCATCGACGGCAACCGTCACACCGGTCACGGCATTCTCGCAGGCGGTTATTTTGTCGATGCCGACGGCAAGGAAATCGCATGTGACACCATGCGGTTTGAAGATCTCGGCGGCGGCAGTATGCGCCTGACCTACGCGCCGATTACTGTCACCGTAACCGACAACCGCATCCGCATTGAAGGTCCCGCAGCGTTTGCACTCGATCTGCGCCGCGGCTCTGATGACCATCTTCCGACAATTCTTGCAAATACCGATACCGAGCTTTCTCTTATCTACAACGGCACACCGTACAAAGTCCGTCTGATTTCCGGTACTTTTGCAGGTGCAGACCACATTGACTCCTTCGACGGCATCATTGAAGCGGTGATTATTTTCTAAACTTTATTTATATTTGATGCATAAAGAAATCACATAGAGGAGAACACATCATGTATTCCGGACATGTCTATAACAAAACAACCAACACACCGATTGCATACCTGCGCGTCAGCGACGGTCTGAACATCGTTCTCACCGACGAAAACGGCGCGTTTGCGCTGCCCGGTTGGGAAAAAGCGCACATCATTTCCGTCCAATGTCTGACAAAGGCACACGATGACTGGTATTTCCACATTGAAGGACACGAGGGCGACTATGAGTTTTATATCACTCCGGCAGAGGCCGCACCCGATCATCGCTTCTTCCAAATCAGCGATACCGAGATCGACTGTGTCGAAGAGGCTGACATCTGGCTTCCGTTTGTCAAAAATCAGAT
The DNA here is from genome assembly GCA_017558715.1 of Clostridia bacterium. Taxonomy (GTDB): domain Bacteria; phylum Bacillota; class Clostridia; order Oscillospirales; family CAG-272; genus RGIG3925. Next base: position 8,557 of record JAFYTT010000190.1, read on the forward strand.
TGCCGCAAATCCCGCCGCATTCCTGATTCAGACAGGTGACATCTGCCGCCGAGAGGGTCTGGAATCCCATTACCGCGCAATGAATTACGACGTTCTCGGGATTCCTGTCCGCTATTGCATGGGCAACCACGACTATGTTGATGATCGATACGGCGATTATACCTTTGAAAAATATTACGGTCCGTCATGGTATTCCTTCGACCAGGGAAACACGCACTACATCGTTCTGCCGATGCGCGGCGGCGATGCTCCGAGCGCATATACGCAGGATGAGATCAACCGCTGGATCTACAATGACATGCAGGCAAAGGATCCCGAAAAGTCACTGGTCATGTTCTGCCACACACATTCTCTTTACGAAGACACCTTTGTTTACGAGCTCGACGATGTCACCTTCGATCTGCGCGATTACGGTCTTCTTGCATGGGTCTTCGGTCATTATCACATCAAC
>JAFYTT010000022.1 GCA_017558715.1 Clostridia bacterium
CAGTGTTCACGGACAGCGGCAATCAAACGGCGTCCGAGATGACGACCCTTCCATGCTTCCGCAACTGCGATGCCGAGCCACGGGATTTTGGAATCCTTGTCCCAGATAAAAACGTATCCGGCGATTTCTTCTTTCCCGTCATCGGTTTTGGCAATGGCAATCCAGAAGATGTGATCGGGCTTTTTGCCGTCAAACCATGCAAGGGTTCTGTTTTCGTTGCCGTGACCGCGGTTAAAGAAGGAGGTGCTTTCCTCGCCCATCTGTGCAAAGAAAGCTTCCACGAGCGGCTTATCGCTCATTTGCATCTGTCGGATTTCAAGTTCGTCGATGTTGTATGTCATATAAAAACCATAGCTTTCGTTTACAAAAGCTTCCTTTCTGAAAGAAATCGGGGCGGAATTTACACAACAGGACCGCTGCTTGAAAAAAACACGGCATCCCGCCGGAAAATCCTCACCAATTATTAAATTTCTGCGTTCAGTATAACATATTTAACTGCAAAAGTCAAGCGTTTTACATGCGCGTTTTGTGCAAAAAACATCCGAAAATACGGGAAAATTCAGACTTTTGCCGACGCGCGTTTGTCCTGTCTGAAAACTTTCCGTCGAAAGTGCCAAATCGGTTCGGGATGGGTTGACTTCTTTTTGTTTCTGCGGTATAATATCACCCGGATGTTACAGAAATGTTACAACATCCTAAAATGTAGAATAAATTGGGTGCAAAATGTATTATTTCAGATTGGTGATTGCATTTGCGGCTATGGTGCTGTCCTGGTTCTGTTTTGAGAACGCTGATGTGCCGGCAATCGCCGCAAGTCGGACGCAAACCGCAGAAGAAACGGTTGTGACCGAAGAAATGCAGTATAATACTGTGGATACGGAAATCGGTTTCACAGTGATTGACGATACGGCAGCGGCGGCTGTGATGCTCGCGAATGAATCTTATATGTATGACGATCCTACTGACCCTGTGATGATGCAGACGGTGGCGGAACTGGAGGAGCAGGAGGCAGAACGCCGAGCGGAGGAAGCGCGTATCCGTGCGGAAGAAGAACAGCGCAGAATTGCTGAGCAGAAGCGCAAAGCCGTTGAAGCCAAGCGCAAAGCCGCGGCTGAAAAGGCAGCAAAGGAAGCGGCAAGGGAAAAGGCGCTCAAGGCGGCATGTCCCGGATATGATGAGGCGTTCATCGCGACGCTGACCAAGGAAGAACAGGCAGAAGCACGGTATTTCTATGAACAGGGATATGTCTTCTACCGTCAGAACTGGTCTGTGCTCGATGATGCGGCGTACGGCAATGAAGGATTTGGTCTCTGCGGATGCGGTCCGACGTGTGTGGCGGCGATCATTTCCAATCTGGCGGGTGTTCCCGTTGATCCCGAGGAAATGCGTGTATACGGTCTTTCTGTCGGAAGCTGGCTGCCGAGCGGCGGTACAACCTACGGTTTTATTATCGAAACCGCAAAAAAATACGGCATCACAGCAACGCAGATCTATGCCGGCGATAAGGAGTCGCTATTCGCGGCGCTCAAAGACGAAAACAAACTCGTGCTTGCGACAATGGGTCCCGGCGACTTCACGCTTGGTGCACATTTCATGCTGTTCCGCGGCATGACAGATGAGGGAAAGATTCTGATTGCCGATTCCTATTCTTATGAATATTCGACGATGGAATGGGATTATGACTATTTGTATGCGCAGTTGAAGAGCGGATACTGGATTTTTGAGAAAACGGAATAAGATGAGAAGAAGTCTCGCTGTGTGCGGGGCTTCTTTTTTTGCATGAAAATGACGATGTCTCTTGCACAATACACTAATCTGTGCTATACTAAAAGAAAACGAAAATCGGAGGATTCTCATTATGACAGTCACCGAAAAAATGTCACGGGATCGTGTATGCGGCTTTCTGCACGCGGAACAGGGGAAAATCGTCAACGGACGCGGAGAGGAAATTTTACTGACCGGCATGGGTCTTGGAAACTGGCTTCTGCCGGAAGGATATATGTGGCGCTTTCAGGGGCGGTACAACAGTCCGCGCCGTATTGAGGAACTGGTGCGTGACTTGTGCGGTACGCGCTTTGCAGAGGAGTTCTGGATCAAGTTCCGTGAAAATTACATTACGGAGGCGGATATTGCCGCAATGGCAGAGGTTGGGTTCAATTCCGTGCGTATTCCGATCGGATGGCGTACGGTGATGGAGGACGAACCCGGTGTCATCTTCCGCGAGGACGGATTTGCGCTGCTTGACCGCTTCATCGATTGGTGCGAGAAGTACCGTCTCTATGTCATCCTTGATCTCCACGGTGCGCCCGGCGGTCAGACCGGATCCAACATCGATGACAGTATCGATGATCTTCCGCGCTTGCTGACAGACACGGAATCCGACAGCAGAGAGAAGACGCTTGCTCTATGGCGTGAATTTGCGCGCCGTTACCGTGACCGATGGATTGTCGGTATGTATGACCTGCTCAATGAGCCGTGCCGCTCTCCGATGGACGGTGCACCGAAGCTTGACCATGATGCGCTGCGTGTGTTGCTCAAAGCCTTCTACCGCGATTGCGTGGCAGAAGTGCGCAAGATCGATGACCGCCACATGCTCTCCATCGAAAGCGATTATTGGGCGAGCCGTGCGGATTTCTTTGATGAAGTGTATGACGAAAATATGTGCATCCATTTCCACCGTTATTGGTGTCCGCCGCGCAAGTTTATGTACGATGCGTTTTTGGAAAAGCGCGAGACGCTCGGTGTTCCGCTGTATCTTGGCGAAACGGGTGAGAATCTTCCCGCGTGGTTTGCCGCGATGTATCCGCTTGCCGCTGATCTTGATATTGGCTATAACATCTGGTCTTGGAAGAAACTCGAAACGGGCAATTCACCGTGTTCGGTCAATACGCCCGGACTTTGGCACAAGGTAATCGCGTACACCGCCGGCGGCGACAGACCGTCCTATGAAGATGCGCAGGCGGCGTTTTCGGAATACCTTGAAAATATCCGATTTGAAAACTGTACATGGAGACCGAATGTCATTGCATCGATTTTCCGCCGTCCGGGATGTGTGATCCGTGCCTGTGATACGGTTGCACAGAATGACGGTGTTGTGTGGATCGATGCAGATGGAAATCCGACAGACGAATGGGAAAAGACCGTGACTCGCTTTACTGTCGGCGGAGAGGCGTCGTATCATCTTTATTCGGACGGTACTGCCGGGGTGATTCGTGTCAAGGTAACAGGGGGCGGTACAGCTGTGCTTGCATTTGACGGAGAAGTGCTTGGCACGTATTCTGTTGGTGACGGTGAGATCACAGCGGATATTCCGGGATATGACGGTACATTTAGTATCAGATGTATCAACGGCACATTTGACGTGGAATTTATTTCATTTGATATCAAAACATAAGAGAGGATTTGAATTATGACAAGAGAAGAACAGCTGTATCAGATTGTTTCTGCATACAGTACGGACGAGGGCGTTCGCGGAAAATACGCCGCTCATTTAAGCGAACTGTTTGATGTCATCGATGCCGACCGCATTGGCGATGCATACCGGCAGGCGATTGCAGACGGAGATATGGAGGCTTCGATCCGCCAACTGGCGCAGTATTACCGTCAGAGAGAGACGGCTCCTTTGGGGTATCTGGCGGCAATCGGCGAACCGTATCTGGATGCTGCTGACCGTGCGGTAGATGGTTATATGTGTGTCGTCAACCGTGAATGGCATTTTGAAAACGGAGAAATTGACTTTCTGTTTGACCCGACTGCATTGGAGGGACCGCGCAACCACGAGTGGCTGTGGCAGCTCAACCGTCACGGTTGGTGGAAAACGCTTGCTGTGACCTATATCGCAACCAAAAACGAAAAGTATGCAATTGCGTTCCGCAGACAGCTGCTTGCCTGGATTGCGCAGACCGATGTTCCGGAGCACTGGAACGGTCCCAGCAGCGCATGGCGTACCATTGAGTGTGGGATCCGTCTGCTTGGCGTGTGGCATGTCGCTTTTGACGGCTTCCGTCATTCCGAGGGACTGGACGATGTGTCCCTGCTTCTGATGATTGCCTCCATGCACCGTCAGGCATGTCATCTGGTCGCGCATCCGACGCAGAAAAATTGGCTGATGATGGAAGCCAACGGTGTTTACACATTCTCTGCCCTGTTTGATGAACTGTCTGATTCCGCCGAACATCGCCGTACTGCCGCCGGTTGGCTTCTTCAGGAGACCTGTTCCCAGATTCTGCCGGACGGCATGCACAATGAGCTGTCGCCCGACTATCAGTGTGTTGTTTTCGGCTGTGCCGCAGATTTTTACAGTCTGGCACATGCGCTCGGATATGCAGATGAGATTCCGGAAGCCTTCGGAGATGTAATCCGCTCGACCGTCAATGCGTCGATTGCGCTGTCCACGCCGGCGATGACCCAACCGCGTACCAACGACTGTTATACCATCGATCTGAAACGGTTTACACAGGGGGCCGCAGTGGTTCTCGGTGATACACCTGTATACCGGTTCTTCAACTCAAACCGCACCGAGGGTATGGCTCCTGTCGGCGATCAGGCTTCTCGTTATCTGCCGTATGCCGGTTTGGCCGTGATGCGCTCCGGATGGGATGCGGATGCGACCTATCTGTGCTTTGATGTCGGACCGCTTGGGGAGGCGCACATCCATCAGGATATGCTGAATATCAACCTGTGGCGCGGGGACGAAGAGCTGCTTTACGATGATGGCGGCGGACAGTATGAAGTCTCCGATGCGCGCGGCTATGCCCTGTCCTCGTTTGCGCATAATACGGTATCGGTTGATGGACTCCCGCAGAGCCGAACCGCACCGTATCAGTATTTCGAACCCTATGACGCACATTTTGTCAGCTGTGACGAATTTGATTATGCGCAGGGTGTGTATGACGATGCGTTCGGTCAGACAAAGCCCGCCTCGCAAATGCGTCAGGTGCGATTCTGCAAACCCGGATTCTTCGTGGTTCGTGATACGCTGACATCAACGGACGGTGAAGCACATGATTATGAGCTGCTGTTCCACATGGATACCACACAGGTCCGTCGTACAGATGCCTATCCCGATGCGGTTATCGCGGATTTCGGACGCAAATACGATCTTCTGATGGTTGCGCTGGACGATGCGGGCACTGCCGTGGAAACGCAGATCGTTTCTGCACAGAAAGAACCCCGGATGCGCGGCTGGTACAA
>JAFYTT010000191.1 GCA_017558715.1 Clostridia bacterium
AACGACAGCATCCAGCAGTTCAATCCGATTTTTCATACCGATAAAAACATCATTTCCATCGACGGCGGCTGCGGCATCAAGCCGGAAGGGCAGCTCAATCTGCTGATCATTCCCGATGCGCATTGTTCCGACGATGAAATTTATCACATGTATTATGATACCCTGCCAAAGATCCGCGCACTGGAAGAACAAAAAGAAAGCACCGATTCCGTGCATATCAACTGGCTTCACAGCGAGGTCACGGTTCTTGAATGCGGCGAGGAATTTTCGGAGGTCGAGCATCACCACAGCGGTCGGAAGCTCTCCGTTCCGACAAAGTATCTGTACAAAGGAAATCGCTGCAGTGACTATACCGACCGACAGCTCGGTGTGAAAGCGGGAGATATTTTATCCCTTTACAAGACTACCTCGCGCGGCTGTATTGTCAAAAAGGATGGGATGATGGGATGGTATTGCGGAGCGTATGAGGTTGTATGATGCGGCAGACAAACGGTGAACCTTACATGTATATTGACGGCGGTGACCTTGTGATCCGCCCGCTGACAGCGCACGATTATCCGCTTCTGCTCCAATGGCTGACGGATCCGCGCGTACTTGCGTTTTACGGCGGACGGGACCTGCATTATACGCCGCAGACGCTGAAAGAACATTACGAAGAACCGTTTGACGGTGAGGGTTTTCGTGTCATCATCGAATATCGCGGCACCCCCGTCGGATACGGACAAATCTATGAAGTTTGCGGCAATATGTCCGACGCGTATTGTTATCCGAAAACAGACCGTACCGTATACGCCATGGATCAGTTCATCGGTGAAACCGACCATTGGAATCTGGGCATCGGTACTCAATACTGCAAGATGGTCTGCACCTTCCTGAAGGAAGAAAAACACGTCGATGCCGTCATTCTTGATCCGCACAAAAGCAATGCCCGCGCCATCCGTGCGTATCAGAAAGCCGGATTTTCTGTCATCGGAGAACTGCCACAGCATGAATTGTTTGAAGGCGACTTCGTTGACTGTCTTCTGATGGAAAAAACGCTGTCATAAACGAAAGAAAACCGACCCTAAGGTCGGTTTTTACTTTTTGATTTATCCGTGATTGGATACAGCGCCGATAAACGCTTTCATTCTCGGTGTTGCGCCTTCACCAAAGACATAATCCGGTGTACCCTTGACAGCAACGACGCCCTCTTCCATGAACAGCACAGTATCGGAAACATCGCGTGCAAAGCTCATTTCATGCGTAACGATGATCATCGTCGTATCCTGTGCGGCAAGGGAACGGATAACGGAAAGCACTTCGCCGGTCAGTTCGGGGTCAAGTGCGGAGGTCGGCTCATCAAAACAGAGGATGGCGGGCTTCATCGCAAGCGCACGTGCGATCGCAACACGCTGCTGCTGACCGCCTGACAGCTGACAGGGATAGTTCCCTGCCTTTGCCGAAAGTCCGACCTTTTCAAGCAGATCATGCGCATTCGCTTCGATTTCCGCAATGATCTGTTTTTTGTTTTCCTTATAATCGGGGCGTTCCTTGGCATGAAGACGGCTGGCAAGTGTGACATTGTCGAGCACGGAATACTGCGGGAACAGATTGAACTGCTGGAACACCATGCCGAACTGCAGCTGGTTTTCACGCGCTTCTTCCTTAGTCAGTTTCACACCCTGTTCGGGGTCAAACACGACTTTGTTTCCGACCGTGATAACACCCTTGTCTGCACGTTCCAGATTGGTCAGACAGCGCAGAAGCGTGGTTTTGCCGGAGCCGGACGAGCCGATGATCGACAGAACCTCACCCTGCTCCATCGAAAAGCTGATGCCGCGGAGGACCTGCGTTTTGCCGAAGTTTTTATATAAGTCTTTGACTTCCAAAATAGACATATCGCAATCCTCCCTCTCAAGCCTTGAAGTAGTCGAGCTTCTTCTCGATATAACCGAACAGCAGCGTCAGAAGTCCGCTGAACAGCAGATAGAAGACTGCCGTATAGAGCAGCGGCCAGAGCAGACCGTGAAGCTTGATGTACGCCTGTGCGCTCCAGATGATTTCGTAAACGGCGATGACACGCGCAAGGGAGGTATCCTTGACGAGCGTGATAATTTCATTGCCCATCGGCGGAACGACACGCTTGACGACCTGCAGAAGCACAACATTGAAAAACGTCTGTGTCTTCGTCATGCCGAGTACCTGACCCGCTTCGTACTGTCCTTTCGGGATCGATTCAATGCCGCCGCGGAAAATTTCGGAGAAATAGCAGGCATAGTTAACGACAAACGCAACCATGACCGCGGTAAAGCGCGGCAGAAGCTGACCGCCAAGCAGACCGGGACCGTAATAGATAACGATCAGCTGCAGCATCAGCGGTGTTCCGCGGATGACCCAGACAAGGAACTTGCATACAAGTGCAATCGGATAGATCGGAATGGGCTTCATCATCCCATCGGATGTTTTTCCAAAACGGCGGATGACAAACCCAAGCTTGCTCATCGAGCCGAATGCGATTACAAGTCCGAGCGGAATTGCGAAAAGAAGTGTCAGCGCAAAGATCGTCAGCGTCATGCCGAAGCCTTCAAGCAAACTGAGTGTGACTTGCCAGAACATAGGTGAATACCTCAAAAATTATAATCTCAGAATCAAAAGATATCCGGGGATGGCCGTTTTGCGATCCCCGGATGAAAATTGCAATGCTTTTTGTATTTTATTCGGTCGAATATTATTCGGTAACGACGGAGAGATCGTACTTTTCGCCGAGTGCCTTGAAGGTACCGTCAGCGATGATCTTATCCATGAACTTGTTGAGTTCTGCGCAGAGGTCAGATCCCTTGCGGAATGCAACGCCGTATTCTTCTTCGGTCAGGACAGCACCCTTTGCGAGGTCTGCATAGGAGGTGCCTTCGCCGGTCATAGCAGCTGCCATGGTAGCGTCAATGACACATGCATCAGCAGAACCGGAAGCAACTTCGAGCAGAGCGTCAGCCTGCGTAGCAACAGCGGTGTAATCGGTGATGGTTTCGGAGATTGCGGATTCACCTGCGGAACCTGCTTCGACTGCGAACTTCAGACCGGTCATGGAAGCGAGGTCAGCATAGTTTGCAACGACATCAGACTTCATGATGACAACCTGAGAGTTGTTGATGTAAGGATCGGAAACAGAGCATGCTTCGGAGATTTCAGCAGTGATGGTCATACCGTTCCAGACACAGTCAATCGCGCCGGACTGAACTTCGAAGACCTTGTTGTCCCAGTCGATTTCAACGAATTCGACAGTAACGCCGAGTTCCGCTGCGAACAGTCTTGCGAATTCAGCATCGAAACCGGTCCATTCGCCGTTTTCATCCTTGTAGTCCATCGGTGCGTATTCGGTGATACCGACGATGATCTTGCCGGCGTCCTTAACCTTCTTGACGTCTTCGACTGCCTTATCGCCGCCGCATGCGGTGAAGGAGAGTGCCATTGCGGCAACCAGAATGACTGCCATTGCACAGGTGAGAATTCTCTTGGTAAGTTTCATAATAAAATGTTCCTTTCGGTTTTTCGGGAGGCGTTGCTCATGCCTCTCCTTTCGATGTTCAATATTATACCACATTCCGCTCTGTTTTGCAAGCACTTTACCACATTAAAGCGATATATTACATCACAAGAATTCGCGGTACATATTCAATATATTTGTCATTTTCAACAAATATGCCCCGATATCCTGTATTATTCACAAATGAGACGACTGTATTTCTATTACTGAAATGTAAAAATTTTATAACAACAAACACGTATCTCTTGCCAATGACGGCGCGGTATGATACAATAATAACAGAAATACAACGTATGACAGGAGATAACCGATATGAAACTTGCCGAAGCATTACAGGAACGTGCCGACCTCGCACGCCGCATCGATTCCGTCAAAAGCCGTCTCTGCCACAATGCCATTGTACAGGAGGGAGAGCAGCCCGCGGAAGCCCCTGCGTCCCTGCTTGCCGAATTTGATGCATGCACCAACCGTATGGAAGAACTGCTCACCCGCATCAATCTGACCAACTGCCAAACCGTTGTCCTCGGACAATCGCTCACTGCCCTGCTTGCACGTCGTGATGCGCTGAAGATCAAGCTCGACGGCTATCGGATGCTGGTCAATGAAGCAAGCTCCACCGCACGCCGCGCGACACGTTCCGAGATCAAGATTTTGTCCACGGTCAACGTGACCGATCTTCAGAAGCATGTCGACCGCATTGCAAAGGAACTGCGTCAGCTGGACAACGCCATCCAGCAGGCAAACTGGACAACAGATCTTTTGTAATCTTATTTCAGCAAAATTTGTTGGTAGTCTGTTGTTTTTATCGCGGGCGCAGAACCTCATGTGACACCGTATCGCAGGTTCTTCGGAGCCGGCAATACGCAGTCCGCGGTGAGAGGTAAGTCACCGCATTCAGATGGGTGTCATGGGCGGGCACAGCGGGTTCGACTCCCGCATGTATCGTAACGCCCCGATCGCGCACAAACGCATCGATACCGTGTATTCTGTACTACCGCTGCGCCGGAACAGCAGACGAGGGTTGGGTTTGGGGAATAGATTGCAGCCGGGGTTCCGGCTGCGTGAAATATTTCCGCGGGATGAAACCGTTCATCCCACGGAAATGTGAAATTGCTTCGCAGTGAAATCCGCTTATAGCGGGTGAAATCATCCGTCCGGAGGACGAATGGTGAAAAGTAACCTGCCGATTGAGATATCCAAATCAAAGTTTGAGAATCATATTTCAAAACACAACAAGGAGGAACACTCAATGAAACGACTGTATCTATTTCTTCTGACGGCATTGCTTCTGCTTCCCCTGTTTTGTTCCTGTGTCATGACAGGTGAGGACGAAACGCTGACCGCGCGCATTGTCCGCATTTATCCCGATGCCGATGCGCTTCTGCTGGCACCGATGGGAATGTCGGAGGGACAACCGCCAATATTTCTTTCTTGGGAATGGCATGAACAGCTGACGGAGGGCGACTGCTTGGTGCTGACTTATCGCGGTGGGATGGTCGAGGAGCAATCTCCGTATCTAAACGCACCGGTTTTCCGTCCGAAAAAGACGGTTTCCGTTACAACCGACGGTAAACGATTTGATAACCTTGCATCCATCTATCTGAACGTACTGACAGATCTTGCCAAAGAAGAAGAACAGTATTTTGACGGCAAGACCCAGCTTGCCATTGACATCGAAGAAACCGCACTTCCCGCAAATGAACAGCACGCGATTGCCGCAGCGTTTGCGCAGATGTATCCATCCATGACCGTCATTGAAGAATCCCGCTCCGATCTGAAGGCAAAGGGATTTTTGACACAGCTCTATGACGGTCCTCGTTGGTACTGGTCCGACGGTGTGATTCTGGAAATCTATGAAAACACAAATAAATGTACCGATCGAACACGGTATTTCGGTACATCCTTCAACTGCGGCTTCACGCACGGATGGTCTGACTGCTCTACCTCGCGCGATGCCGACAGCGGTGTCTGGTCTGCACACAAAGTCGGTGGATTGTATATGGCTGACTGATTCGCACAGAGGAACCAATCCCAAAGGAGGTTACTGCAATGAAACGATTCCTGTTATTTACATTAACCGCACTTCTCCTGCTCCCGCTGTTCTGTTCCTGTGTCATGATGGGAAGCGAAGAAGAAACGCTCACCGCACGCGTGATTCGTATTTATCCCGATGCCAATGCAGTTCTGCTTGCACCGATGGGTATGTCGGAGGGGCAGCAGCCGTTGTTCCTATACTGGGAATGGCATGAACGGCTGACCGAGGGTGACTGTATGATCCTTACTTATCGCGGCGGAACGGTGGAGGAGAAAACCGCATTTCTCGACGCACCGATCTTCCGCCCAAAGAAAACCGTTTCCATGACGACCGATGACAAGCGGTTTGATAATCTCGCGTCGGTCTATCTGCAAACGCTGATCGATCATGTCACCGAGCATGCCGGATTCGGAAGTCCCAAAATGCTGTCGGTCGATCTGTCACAAACATCCCTGCCCGAAAACGAACGTGCCGCCCTCCGCCTTGCCATTGAGGAAATTACCGGAGCCGTGCCGCTGACCCTCTCCGTTACGGAGCTTGAGGAAGCGGGATATCTGACCCGGGATCCGATTCTCACATGGGAAGACGGCTATGTTCTCTCCGTGATCGAAGCGGATGAAAAATCCTACGGCTCGAAAAAGTTTTTCCGTGTCGGCAGATGGAAAAGCGGACTTTTTGCAACGTCATGGATCGACAATTCGACCGAACAGGATGAAAACGGTGTCTGGTCGCCGTATGTCAAGGGAAGGCTCAGACAGTCATAATCATAAATATAAAATACCGCAGTTTTTGATGACTGCGGTATTTTGTATACAACTGTTATTTGGTTGTAATCCAAATGGTAATCGGCATATCGGGATCCCAGTTCTGACCTGCGGACGGATAGTC
>JAFYTT010000192.1 GCA_017558715.1 Clostridia bacterium
GCGTGATAGAGATTGCCCGCAGACAGCTGCACGAAATGACGGTGATCCTCCATCGTCACCGCAGGCAGAAGCGGCGTAAGCGTACCATAAAGATCTTTGGTGCTGTGCAGAACGTGCAGAATTTCCATTGGATTCCATGCGGAAAGTTCTTCTCTGCCGCAGAGAAAGCCGCAGGACGGGATATCATTCCCGCGACTTTCCAGACACGCACGATAGAGATCAAGATCGTCCTTTGTCAGTGCATCGATGACGACCATCGGATCAAGGTCGGAGCCTTCCTTTGCTTCGCCGCGCAGATAACTGCCCTGCAGACCGACATAGCACAAACGGGTACCGAATGTGTTATGCAGATCGGCGATCATTTCATCGATGTATTGTGTGATGTTATGCATGGTCAAGACTCCTTTGATGCGTGTTCATCGTGCGGCATAATTGTGAGCAGCACTTGTCCGTCCGCAACGATTTCATATATCCTTAATTATACCGACATTCCCGCATTTTGTCAAGAGCACAAATACTTATATTCAAAATATCCCCGTACCCGAATCTCAAATCTAACCGAAAGGACATATACTTATGAAAGCAAAAAACATCCCCTACCGTCAGGTACACCTGGACTTCCACACCTCCCCCGCCATTCCTTCCGTCGGTGAACGCTTCTCCCGTGAACAGTTTGCCGAAGCACTGAAGCGCGGTCACGTCAATTCGATCACCGTCTTTTCCAAGTGCCACCACGGCTACTCCTACCATCCGACCAAGGCAAATACGATCCATCCCGGTCTGAAGTTTGACCTGCTGGGTGAGCAGCTTGCCGTCTGCAAAGAGCTCGGTGTCAATGCGCCCGTTTACATTTCCGCAGGCTTTGACGAAAAGGAAGCGAACCTTCACCCCGATTGGCTCGTCCGTTTCTCCCCGAACAGCGGTCCCGACTTTTTGACGACTGCGGGCTACAAGCTGTTCTGCTACAACACGCCGTACATGGATCAGCTGGAAGCGCAGATTGAAGAAGTCATGGAACGCTACAACCCCGTCGGAATCTTCCTCGATATCTCCGCCGTTCGTCCCTGCTACTGCCAGTACTGTCTGAAGTCGATGCGCGAAAAGGGACTCGACCCGCACAATCACGCCGATGTGGTCAAGCACGGTGAGATGGTCTACGCGGAATACGCGCGCCGCTGTGAACGTGCTGTGCGCAAGTACAATCCCGAAACCTACATCTTCCACAATGCCGGCAACATCACGCGCGGCAGACGTGACATTGCAGACTTTGATACCCACCTGGAGCTCGAATCTCTGCCGACCGGCGGCTGGGGCTATGACCACTTCCCGATGAGCGCGGCATATGTCCGCAACCTCGGCATGGAATACCTCGGCATGACGGGCAAGTTCCATACGACCTGGGGCGAGTTCGGCGGCTTCAAGCATCCCAATGCCCTCCGCTACGAAACGGCGCTGTCGATTGCCCTCGGCGCAAAATGCTCCATCGGCGACCAGATGCATCCGTCGGGCGAAATGAACCTGTCCACCTACGATCTGATCGGCGCGGCATATAAAGAAGTCGAAGCAAAGGAAGCCTACTGCCGCGACAAGATCGCCGTTTCCGACGTTGCCGTTCTCTCGGTAGAAGCGGCGGCGCAGACCAACGACCGCAATTCCAAGCCCGACATCGGCGCGTGCCGTATGCTGCTGGAAGGCAAGTACCTCTTTGATCTGATCGACATGGAAACCCCGTTTGACGGCTACAAGCTCGTCATTCTGCCCGATGCGATTCCCGTAGACGATACCCTCGCCGCACGTCTGAATGCCTTTGCCGCAAATGGCGGTAAGATTCTCGCCAGCGGCAAGTCCGGTCTGAACCCTGCGGGTGATGCGTTTGCCATCGATCTCGGCGTGATATATGAGGGTGTCAACGGCTACCGTCCGACCTACATGGTTCCCGCAGAACAGACAAAGATGGTCAACGGCGTGACCTCGTATGTCATGTACTCTGAGGCGCAGAATGTCGCACCCAAGGACGGTGCGGAAGTCTTTGCATCCCTTGCGGAACCCTACTTCAACCGCACGCCCGAGCACTTCTCCTCCCACCAGCACACGCCCGATGTTCCCGATTCCCGCCGTCCTGCCGCAGTCTATACCGCAAATACGGCGTACATCGGCTGGAGCATCTTTGAAGACTACGCGACCAAGGGCAGCCTGTGTCTCAAGGAGCTGTTCTTAAACGCTATTGAAAAATTGATTGGCACGACCAAGACCGTCGCTGTCACAGGACTTCCCGACCGCGGTGTTGTCACGCTCACACGGGACGCGGACGGCGGAAAGTACCAGCTGCATCTGCTCTTTGCACACACCTGTGTCCGCGGCACGGGCATTGAAGTTATCGAAGACCTCGTTGACCTGCACGGACTGTCGGTTACCCTGCGCGGTGTCGATGCCGCAGAGGTCAAGTCTCAGCCCGACGGTACTGTCATTCCCTTCACGGCATGTGAGGACGGCATTGTCATTCCGATTGACGTTCTGTCGATGCACAAGCTCATTGAGATCACCTGCAAATGAGTGAAAAACCGTTTCCGTGGCGCGTCACCGATGTGCGAGCATTGCCCGGCGACAGTGCGTTTCTGCTCGATAACGGCAAAATCACGATTCTCTGCGACACGGGCTATGCCTTCACCGGTGCCCGTGTTGCCGAGAACATCCGCCGTACCCTCGGTGACCGTCCGCTTGACTACATCTTTTTAACCCATTCACACTACGATCATGTGGCGGGAAGTATAGGGGAATGAGAAATTAGAAATGAGAAATTAGAAATTTTCATAGCGCAGGAAAGCGACTGCTGTACAGAGAACATTGGTTTGAGGTTCGACTGACAGCAGCCGCTTTTTTGTGGTTTCTGCTGCTGCATATCCCTCTTTTTTTGCAAAAACTCTTGTGA
>JAFYTT010000193.1 GCA_017558715.1 Clostridia bacterium
TCCGATTTCGCTGCCGTCGGCGGTAAGATCATCTTTGCCGGCGATATCCCCGATTATGTCAACGCCGTCCGTGACACCGCTCCCATGCAGTTTGCCGCAGAACACGGCATTTGTGTAGGAATGGAAGATAACGAGCTGATCGGTGCTCTGCGAGATGTCACCGCTTGTCCGATCACTGTCACAAAAGAAGACGGCACTCCTGCGCGCGATGTCTTTGTCCAGATGCGCAATTTCGGCGACAGCCTCGGCTTTGTCCTGCTCAACACCAACCGTGACCATCCGACAGATGCGCTTACCGTCTCGATCAAGTGTCCCCACACCGCCGCCGAGCACTGGAATCTGCGTACAGGCGAGCGCGAATCGTATCCCGCTGTCTTTGCTGACAACACCCTTTCCCTGACCGTCACGCTGCCCGCCGCAGGTACCGCCGCATTTGTGCTGACTGAAACGGCGGATACCACCCTTCCAGCTTACCGTGCACCGATGGCAGAGGTTTCCCGTCTGTCCATCGACGGCGAATTTGCCTTTGAAACAAACGAACCCAATGTATGCGTACTCGACTTTGCGCGCTTCTCGGTCAATGACGGTGCGGAAAGCGACGAAATGGAGATTCTGCGCGCGGACAGTGCTGTCCGTGATGCATTCGGCATCGAACGCCGCGGCGGCGAAATGCTCCAGCCGTGGTTTGCCGAAAAAACCGACAAAACCGTGTACGGCAAGGTATGTCTTACCTATACCTTTGACATTGCCGAGATGCCCGCATCGGATTTGATTTTGGCAGGTGAGCGTCCCGAGCGGATGTACTACGCCATCAACGGCACACCGCTTGCCAACACCGACATCCACGATTTCTGGGTCGATGACTGCTTCAAAAAGATGGCGATTCCGAAATCCGCACTCCGGCTCGGCACGAACATTGTCACCGCAGAAACGGACTTCATGCGCACAACAAACCTTGAAGCCCTGTACTTAATCGGCGACTTCGGCGTGACCCTCGACGGTCATACCCGCACGCTGACCGCCCGTCCGAATGTCACACGCCTTGACAATCTCGATACGATTGCGATGCCGTTCTACACAGGCGAGATTACTTATCGCATCACGCCCGAACATTATGCGTCCCTTTCCTTCTCCGACGGCGACCGTGTCAAGCTCTGCCCGACGGCATTTATTGGCGGTCTTGTCCGCGTACAGGCGGAAGGCATGGAGGAACAGCGTCTTGTCTGGGATCCCTATGAAGCGGATGTCACCGAAGCTGTCCGTGCGCACAAGGATATTCTCGTCACGGTTGTCGGTACACGCCGCAACGTCTTCGGTCCGCTCCACTTCGCCCCGCGCTTCGACGGTGCTTACGGTCCCGGTCATTTTGTCACCGGCGGCGACGCATGGACCGATGATTACGCCCTGATCGATTCGGGTCTGCATGCGGCGGAGTTTGTGGTAGAGCTTCGCAATGATACTGCTCCGCAGTGATATTCGCCTGCGGCGAGTGATATTCGGCTTGCGCCGAGTGGTATTCGCTTCGCGAGTTTTATAGAGAGCAAAATATTAACTGAAGCCAAAGGCTTCAATAACACTCTTTTCGAAAGCAAAGAATATCACTCTTTGCGGATAGAAAAGAATATCACGATTGCGACAGCAATCATATCACGATTGCGCAAGCAATAAAAAAGGGGAGAGCTTCACGGTATTTTATGACCGTGTTACTCTCTCTTCTTTTTTCGGTTTGTTTCTTATGCTTATGATTCGTCGGAATCGTCGTCGAGCAGCGTGTGACGGGTGCCGAGGAACCCCGACTTGGTACGACCGATCGGCTTGCCGTTTTTAGTGTGAATCTCACCGAGCAGGTCGTCGTAGGTCTGAATCTGCGTGCCGTCGGTATCGGTAAAGACCTCTTTGGTGAGAATCCCGCGGCGGCTTTTACCCACGGTTCTGCCGTTTTGATCGAGATAGACGCGGCTGTCCTTTATCAGACCCGGGCGGCTTTTTCCGAGCGGTTTGCCGTTTTCGTCATAGTAGTATACCGTGCCGAACAGCCCGGGCTTGCTTTTGATGTGTTTTTTCGGCATGAGTGTTCTCCAAAACGATTATTTTCCGTATAATTCTTCCCACTTTTCATTCGGGAAAAATTCGCCTTTGATCCATTCGCCGACGATCGTGTCAGATTTTTCTCCTTTTGGTCTTGCTTTCACAATCCCCGTATACGGTTTATTCGAGCCAATACATCTGTACACGCCATATTCCTCATAATGCAACAATCGCGGACGAACAACATCAAACGTATTGCCTGCTGCAATCCCTTTATTTACCCGATTATAACAATAATCCCTCGGCATGATACTGCCATCCTCACGGATATCTGTTCGTTCTTGAATCAGCGTTATCAGCTCACCCGCGGTAATTTCACGATCATCGAATCCCTGCTCCACCAGCGCATCAATGACTTCTTTGATTTTGTCGTGAATATTTTCATCTTTGCAAGTTCCCATATCCATTCCTCACAAATCTGCCGCCGTCATCCCAAAACCGCAAGTGCCTCGGGAAACAGCTCCAGCGACCGTCTTAAAATTCCATTGCAATGCGCGATGGCAACACCGTAGTTGCAGATCGGGATTCCCTGTTCTTTTGTGTGCACAATGCGGTTCTGCATTTCGGTTTCATTTAACATACACGCACCGCAGTGAATGACGAGCTTGTATGGAGAAAGATCGGACGGGAATTCACCGCCCGAGGTGAATGTGATATCCACATCCGCGCCGGAGAACTTTTTGACCCACGCAGGCAGCTTGACCGTACCGATATCGCCGCACTGACGGTGATGCGTACAGCCCTCGGAGATCAGAACGCGATCGCCATCAGAGAGGGTCGACAGTGCCGCAGCACCGCGTACCTGTGAGAGCAAATCACCTTTATACCGCGCAAAAAGGATCGAAAACGAGGTCAGCGGAATGGTAGTCGGTACCATCTTCGATACCCGTCCGAACGCCTGCGAGTCGGTGATGACCATACGCGGCAGGTTCTTGAGCGCGGCAAGCACACCGGGAAGCTCGGTGTCCTGACAGACAAACGCGGAACATCCCGCATCGATGATGTCGCGGATGGTCTGCTGCTGCGGCAGAATCAGCCGTCCCTTGGGAGCCGATGCGTCAATCGGGCAGACAAGGACGACAATATCGCCGGGGTTCAGCAGATCAGAGACGATCTTTTTGTTGTTCTGCTTCTGTTTTGCAAGTGCTCCAAGACGCTCTTTCAGTGCGTCAATACCTTCACCCGTCACAGCAGAAGCATATAAAACATCTGCAGTATCCGATTGCTTGTTTTCCGACAGATCGGATTTGTTTTTGACATGGATGTAGAGCGTTTTGCGCTTCTTCAGATCTTCGAGAAATGCGGCTTCATCGGGATAAAGCGCATCCTCTGCGGCATTGGTCACAAGGATCGCAATGTCGGTCTTGGCAAGTACCTCGCGCGTTTTTTCCACGCGAAGCGCACCGAGATCGCCTTCATCGTCAAAACCCGCCGTGTCCCAGATCATAACAGGACCGAGCGGCAATAGCTCCATTGCTTTTTTGACAGGGTCGGTTGTCGTACCCGCAACATCGGAAACGACAGACAGACTCTGACCTGTTACCGCATTGACAAGAGACGATTTACCGGCATTTCTGCGTCCGAAAAACGCAATGTGCAGACGCTCGCCGGAGGTGGTTTCGTTGAGTGACATACTATTTTTTCCTTTATACTTGATGTAAACTGTAGGGGCGATTCATGAATCGCCCCTACAACGTACTGCAAAGAACGATCAGAACCGGAAATCGCGTCGGTTGGAATTCTTGATGTCCGCGATATTCTGCTTCGCAATTTCCTTGACCTTGGGATTGGTGATCTTTTCCAACTCAGCGTCGATCATGGCAAACCCTTTTTCCTTTGTGGTTTCGGATGCGTAGTCTACAAGGTATTCGCACAGCGTCATCAGGGCGTTGGGATGGCAGCAGTTGATGATCTGACCGGACTTGCACAGGGACATGAAGCGGTCGCCCGTTCTGCCCTCGCGATAGCATGCGGTACAGAACGACGGAATGTGACCGTAATCCATCAGCCATGCAATGACCTCGTCAAGGGAACGCTGGTCGGAGACGTCAAACTGCTCGGTGTCATGAGGACGCTCATCCGCAGAATAACCCGCATAACCGCCGACCGACGTTCTGGAACCGCCGGAAACCTGCGAAACACCCATGTTCAGAAGACGTCCGCGCACCGTTTCGTTTTCACGCGTAGAGATGATGATACCTGTATACGGAACAGCGAGACGGATACAAGCGGTGATCTTTGCAAACGTATCGTCATCGATGCCGTTGTCGAACTGATCGGGATCAATGTCATCGGCACGCTTCAGACGCGGCACGGAAATCGTATGCGGACCGACACCGTGGACCGCTTCCAGATGCTCTGCATGCATGATCAGACCTGCAAACTCATACTTGTAAAGCTCCAGTCCGAACAAAACGCCCAGACCGACGTCGTCAATGCCGCCTTCCATGGCGCGGTCCATCGCTTCTGTGTGATAGCAGTAATCGTGCTTGGGTCCCGTCGGATGCAGCTGTTCATAGCTTTCCTTGTGGTAGGTCTCCTGGAACAGGATGTACGTACCGATGCCCGCATCACGGAGCTTGCGGTAGTTTTCAACGGTCGTTGCGGCAATGTTGACATTGACACGGCGGATCGCACCGTTCTTATGCTGGGTTGAGTAGATGGTGTTGATACACTCAAGGATGTATTCAATCGGATTGTTCTTGGGGTCCTCACCCGCTTCAATCGCAAGGCGCTTATGTCCCATATCCTGCAGCGCGATGACCTCGGTACGGACTTCTTCCTGCGTCAGCTTTTTGCGCGGGATGGTCTTATTCTTGAGGTGATACGGGCAGTATACACAGCCGTTGACGCAGTAGTTGGACAGGTACAGCGGCGCGAAAATGACGATACGGTTGCCGTAGAACGCCAGCTTGATCTCCTCTGCGATCTTGTAGATCTGCTCAATGACCTCGGGATCGTCACACGCAAGAAGCACGGATGCCTCACGGTGAGAAAGACCCGCACAGTTCCAGCCGGTCGCGGTCTACTTCGGACGTGCCTTTTCAAGAATTTCCGCGATCATTTCACGGTCGTTCTTGTGTGCCTCGGCATAAGCCAGCGTCTCGCGGATTTCACCGTCGTTGATGAATTCTTCCGCTTTCAGAGATTTGGGATTGTAATTGAACATGGTTGTTACCTCGTAATGTTATTTGTGTAGGGGCGATTCACGAATCGCCCGTTTCATATAGTTTCGGAGTCTTATGAATCAAATCATTGACGACAAATTACGTTCATTTTTCATGTAAGTCATCCGTCAGATCGTACCCACTACAGATACAGATCAAACCGTCTGCGTTTCAGTCAGCATCAGATCCCGCCCGATCGCCGCGTTCTACAGCGATCTCGCATCCGATGCGTTCCATCGCCGCGCGCACGGTTTCCAGCGCCTGTGCGGACTCGTCGCCGTCGGAGCGTTTGTTGTCATAAAGCATATATTTTTTTCGCACGGATGCGGGTGAAAGATTCGGCATCACGACGTTTGCGCCATGCAGAATTCCCATCTCCCGTCCCGTGGGATGCATGGTACCGAGCGCTGTCGTTGCGGGCAGGAGCACCGTGGGATGTATCAGCCGCGCACAAGCAAGAAGTCGACATGTCATTTCCACAGATCCCGCACCGAAATCGGCAAAGGCAGTATCCTTATGCGGAATGAACGGACCGATGCCGCACATATCGGGCTTGAACTTTTCGATGAAGCATAGCTCCCAGGCAAGCATCTCCTCGGTTTGGAAGGGGGACCCAACCATGAATCCCGCGCCGACCTGATAGCCGAGTGTCCGAAGATTTTCAAGACAAGCCATGCGGTTTTCCCATAATAGGTTTTCGGGATGCAGACGGCGGTAGTGTGCAGGCGTTGCCGTTTCGTGACGCAGCAGATAGCGATCAGCTCCTGCTTTGCGCAACGCCTGATAGCTTTCATACGACCGCTCACCAAGCGACAGCGTCACGGCACAGTCAGGATACCGTTCCTTGATCGTTTTTATAAGCGGTACGAGGCGTTCGTCAGAAAAGTATCCGTCCTCCCCACCCTGCATGACAAACGTACGGAAGCCGAGACGGTATCCTTCTTCACAACACTCGAGAATGTCATCGGGAGTCAGGCGGTAGCGTTCACAGTTTTTATTGGATGCACGGATCCCGCAGTAATAACAGTCATTTTTACAGATATTAGAAATTTCAATCAGTCCGCGGATAAAGATTTTGTTTCCGTAAACCGCTTCTTTTGTCTCCAATGCCCGTGCGGCAAGGTACGCATCTTCCGCTTCTGTACAGGTGGTAAGCAGTGCAAGATAGTCTTCTTTTCGCAGACAGTGCTCCGAAGCCAGCCGATCGATGCGGCGGATATTGTCAGTTTTTATCATCGACACCCCCGATCACAGCGGAATATGCTGTTTTGACCGATACGCCCTCCAGCTTTCCGATTCTGCCGGACAGTGCGGCGATCGTATTCTGCGGCGCGTCGATGGCGACGGAAATGATGCTGATTTTTCTTTCCCGGTACGGAATCCCCATCCGCCCGATGATATATTCCCCGAATTCATGCAAGAGCGCGTTCAACGGCTCCACCGACGCAGGGTTTTCCACGATGATGCTCATCACGGCTACGCGTGTTTCCATATCGTTTTGATTCCTTTCTTTTTGACAAAACAAAATACCGTCTTCCCGACACGGAAAAACGGCAATACAGATCAAGGCATCCTAAAACCGAAGGTTATGATACCGATATGAACACATACGCCTTTCACGCAGAGCAGTCTTTGTGTCAGGGGAGTGGGTAATATTCTTTTGAACGTGATTATTATACTACAACTTTTTTGTTTTGTCAATAGGTTGTGATAAATTTTTAACAGTCTTTCATCTGCAGTTGACAATGTCACCGCATTGTGCTATAATGGACGAAAGAAACCGTACAGGAGAACCAATGTTATGAACCGAACCACCTATTCCCACGTCGTTGTCTTTGGCATCGACGGCATGGGCAATTTCAATCTCCGCACTGAAACACCGAATATCGACCGCATCGCCTCCGACGGTGCCGTCACCTATCACGCGCTGTCCATGGCACCGACGATCTCCGCACAGAACTGGTGCGCTATGCTGCTCGGTGCATCTCCCGAGGTACACCGCTATACCAACAGCACGCTCGGGCGCGTAAAATACAACGATCCCGCCCTGCCCTCTTTGTTTGCCCGTGTCCGCGCCGCAATGCCGGATGCGAAGATCGTTTCCTGCTCGGAGTGGAATGCCATCAACGGACTGATCAATGACGAAGACCGTGTCGACGCTTATACAGCACATAACAGCGCGGAATTGATGGAAACCGTGCTTGAAAAGGTCAGCGAGCATCCGACACTCCTGTTCATTCAGGTGGAAGACCCCGATTCTGCGGGTCACGCCGGTGAATACGGATCGGAGGCATATCTTGACGCCATCCGCCTGGATGACGGCTTTGTCGGGCAAGTATATAACGCCTACCGCGACGAAGGTCTGCTTGATGAAACACTGTTCCTCATCATCACAGACCACGGCGGCATCCGCAACGGTCACGGCGGTTATACCGATGAGGAAAAATACATCACACTGGCGGCGGCAGGCATATATGTTCCGCACGGCGAGATCGGCAATGCTTGTACGCGCGACCTTTCCGCCATCGTCCTCTATGCACTCGGCATCGACGTTCCCGCATATGACGAACACGGCTTTTCCTCCCAGATTCCCGACGGCATCTTCGCGGAAATCCACGGAAATTACCGTACAGCCGTGCCAAAGAAAATCGAGTTTTCCCCACGCGAAACACCCGAATTGCACGCCGCAGACGGTCTGTATGCCTATCTGGACGAGTCCCGCGTCCGACTTGCAATGTTCTGCGACAACTCCATGGACGACGCAACCGGCAAAAATATCGGTATTCCGCACAATCTCCCCAAATACTATTCCGCAGGTGTAATGGGTTCCCGCGGAGAGCTTGGCCGCACAGGTTATGTCACCTACCCGGAGCTGAAGCTCGGTGAGGGCAGTTATTCCGTTTGCGTCTGGCTGAAGGTCGATCGTTCCCTTGACGAAGGTGTCGTTGTCTGGTCAAACAAAAACTGGTTCTGGCGCGACCGCGCATCCCTTGGTATGGGACTGTCGTTCCGCGCAAACGATACGGTTTTCTCCATCGGCATCGACGGCGACCAGGAGGAATATATGGCGGCACTCCCTGCCGATACGGACAATGACGGCTGGGTTCATGTCATTTCTGTTGTTGATAAAGAAGCCATGGTTTATCGCCTCTACTACAATTTCAAGCCCGTTCTGACACTTGATATTCCCGATGAATACCGTCACGTCGGCGACACCGCAATGCCCTTCACCGTCGGCAATGACGGTACCGGCGCATTCTCCAATGAAAAATACGATCTGATCGTCAATCTCGACGATTTTCTGCTCATCGACGGCGTTATGACCGAAGAAGACGCGCGTCGGCTGGCAGCGTATTACAACTTTTCATTGTAACATCACGGAAAGGACAACATTATGTCAAAGAAACTCATTCTCGGTTCGGGCGGTATCTTTTGGGACAACCCCGCCGATCCGATTCTCGAACATATTTACTCCCTGATCGATGACAAAACAGCGCCGCGTCTTGTTTATCTGCCAACCGCAGGACATGACAATCCCAACGACGAATCCGAGGTCAACGACTGGGCATTCCGTCACGGATTTGTCGAAGTGACACACCTGTATCTGTCACAGGTTCCCTATTCCCATGCATTTCTTGAAAAAACCATCCTCGGTGCATCGATGATCTACTGCTGCGGCGGCAATTTGAAGTTTCTTCTGCATCACTGGCGGCGTACCGGTGTCGATAAGCTCCTGCGCATGGCTTATGACAACGGCGTTGTGGTCGGCGGTCAAAGCTCCGGCGCGATGTGCTTCTGTGCGCATGGTTATGATAACTGCGGTCCCGGCGGTGCCTATATGTTCCTGGATACACTCAGTTTTGTTCCGTATATTCTCTGTCCGCACTTTGAGGACTGGCCGGAATTTTTAGAAGATGTCAAAAAACAGGAATACGATGCCATCGGTCTTGACAACGATATCATTTTTTCGATTGTCGACGGACACTTCACAATTGTTGATTCCCACCGCAATCCGCGCCACACGGCATACTGGATGCCCGCCGACGAAGTATTCAAACCGCACAATCTCTACCGCGAACCGCAGTATCTCGATGCGATGACTTTTGAGGTATGACATAATAAATTCGGAAAACGAACATCAATCGGATTCAAATCCACGGCTTCGCCGTAGGATGTAGAATCCATGAAGAAAAACCACGCCTCAATCCATTTCGGAGCGCTAACCTCCCGCACGCACTATGCCATTGCAAAGATCCGATCTGCTTACTTGCAATTATGGAACCACCATATCTGCGCAAATAACATTCCAATTCCGCCAGAGGAGTGAGCATCTGTTGCCGCTTCCAAACCGCATCTTTTGATGTCTCTTCTGTGCGGCAACACAATGCGAACGAAAGTGCGCTCTTTGGCCCCTTTCTCTCGCACGGGAGAGAAAGGGGCATCCCCATCTCGGAGTGATAACTCTGGTTTTCGCGCTTTCTCAAGGTGTCAATCATATCTAAATCAAAATAAGGATGCTGTAAGCACATCACTTACAGCATCCCTTATTTTTATCTGATTTTTACAACGACTTTTCTGTCAACGGATGCAGCAGCAGCCTTCATAACCATACGAAGCGCCTTTGCAATGCGGCCATGCTTGCCGATGACCTTTCCCATATCCTCCGGGGTAACGATCAGCTCAAGAATCAGCTCACCGTTGACTTCGGACTCTTCTACAGAAACAGCCGCGGGGTTGTCGACGATGGCTTTTACCATGTCACACAACACCGTATTCAAGTTGACCATAATACTCTCAGCTCCGATTCCTGAAAATTACAGGATCTCGGTCTTCTTGAGAAGGCTGCGGACAGTTTCAGTGGGCTGTGCGCCGTTTGCGAGCCAGGTCTTTGCCTTTTCTGCGTCGATCTTGATTTCAGCGGGGTTGGTCAGGGGGTTGTAGAAGCCGATCTGTTCGATGAAGCGGCCGTCGCGGGGAGATCTGGAATCTGCAATAACGATACGGTATGCGGGAGCCTTCTTTGCACCGATTCTCTTCAGTCTCATCTTAACCATGGTAATGTTCCTCCAAAATTTTATGAATTGTTATTTTTTGTTTATATAGAAATGTGAATGTCATCAGCGGCGGAAGCCGGGCATGCGTCTCTTACCGAAGCCGCCAAAGCCCTTCTTGCCCATACCGGAGAATTGCTTCATCATTTTCTGCATTTGTTCAAACTGCTTGAGCAGACGGTTGACATCTTCCACCTTCATGCCCGAGCCTGCCGCGATACGCTTTCTTCGCGATGCGTTGATCACGGACGGATTCTGACGCTCGCCGGGTGTCATCGACAAGATGATGGCTTCCATGCGGTCCAGCTGACG
>JAFYTT010000194.1 GCA_017558715.1 Clostridia bacterium
ATTGCTGTGTCTGTGCTGGTTCTCGGTGTGGGCTTGCTGATTGCAAAACTGTATAAGAAATATTAAAAATATACTGTCGAATCGAGGAAGGTGCTAACCGCAAAAAAGGTAGTACCTTTCTTTTTGATTTAGCGTAACCATTGTTGTCGGAAATTTGCACTTGCTGTACTACATTATATTGAAAATGACCTGTTAAACCTTAATGGGTTTATACAGGTCATATTACTTATTTATGTATCACTAACATTTCCTGAACTGTTTTTCCCCCTTCTCCCTTTTGTCAAAAATATCGACTTCTTCAAAACCTCCTTAAACGCCTCAGTTTGCTGATACGAAAGCACATCGGGATTGATTCCATAATCCTCACAGATGGACTCAAACATGTCATTCACATTCGGCTCTGCAACCAGGTTCATGTAACTTTCAATGCCGCCAATCAAACGCTGAATGTTGATCTTGGGGGCTGTGGTGTTATCGTCAAAATGTGCTTCGCGGATGCCGTGAACAATTCCGAAAATGGAATCCGCCACCTTCTGCGCAAAGAATTCCTCTTCCTGAATTTGGAACGCTTCCATTTGTTTTTCCAGATCTTCTTTTGAGAGAATAGTACCGTACTGCGCGGAAATGTCTTCCCGAATCTGCATCAAAAGCCTATTGATGATGCTAAGCTCCATTTCCGCCCACCGATCGACATAGGCTTCCGTGTCCACCAAAAACTTCGGGAAATCATCATGCTCGATCATCTCGCAGATCAGCTGATTATTCAGCTTCCTGCTCGTCAGCAGCTCGATCGTCTTATCCTGTAAATGCAGATCACGTACCTCTGCGTTTACAGGATTTCTGTTTTCTGTGAGACCTACCAGATAATCCGCCGAAACATTGTAGAAGTTTGCCAGCATACAGATGTGCTTATGTCCGATCTCTTTGCCATCATCGTTTTCATATTGACTGAGCGCGGATTTTGAAATTCCGATCTGTTTGGATAATTCCTCAAGCTTCAGTCCTCGTTCCTCACGAAGGTCTCGCAGCTTCTCCTGTAACGTAAGTCTGATATGATACCCTTTACACCTATGTTCTCACAAGAATCATCTATTGGCGGCAACAAGTACAAACGGACACCGTACAAACACACACGGTGTCCGTTTTCTGTTTCCGGGTGATATTCTCAACCGTCAGGTGCATGACATACGCCAAAACGGTTATTGCAGGTTTTCGGAAAATCGTGTATAATGGTATTGCGATCGCAAAGAACAATATCAAGGAGGTCAAACCCTATGACCATCAATGAAAAAATCAAGGAACTGCGCAAAAAAGCCAACCTCACGCAGGAGGCCCTTGCCGCCGCGCTCAACATTTCCTATCAGTCGGTTTCAAAATGGGAATCAGGCGCAGCATCCCCCGACATTTCGCATCTCGTTCCGCTTGCAAACATCTTTGGCGTGACGCTGGACGAGCTGTTTGACCGCGACGCCGACACAAAAGCGCATGATATTGAAAACTATCTTGCCCGAGACCGCGAACTTTCCCACAACGGGCAGATCGTCGAGCGAATCCCTTTGTGGCGTGAAGCTGTCCGCGTGTATCCGACCGATCAGACCTGTCTGCTCCGCCTTGCCAATGCACTTTGGAAAGTCCGCGATCTGGAACAGTTTTCGTATGAGGAACGCTGTGCATTTCTCGGCGAATCCATTTCGATCAACGAACGGCTTGTCAAAGAAGCCACCGAACTTTCGACACGCTTTTCCGCACTTCAAATTCTCATCTATTCCCTCTCCGACCCGACATTTCCGTTTGCAGATGAAGAAAAAGCCGTTGAATACGCAAGGATGGCACCATCGTTTTACTGCTCATGGGAAATGTTTTTTGAACGTGCTTATTTTACGGAAGAAAACCGCGATAAGGCGCTTTACATCCGTCATCAGAATATTTTGTCCATGATGGACTGCACAGCCCAGCGCATACGCACACAGCCATGGAAAACACCGGAAGAACGTATCGCAGCATTTGAAACTGTCGTCAGACTTTGGAACACACTGATTCCCGACGGCAATTTCTTATTCTATCACTGCCGCCTTGCCGAAACGCACACGACTCTTGCCAACAATTATGCCATTCTCGGAAATCGTAAGATGGCACTTGCGAATCTGACCGCCGCTATGCATCATGCAATTTCATACGAATCTCAAGAACCGGGAGAGGTTCATTATACGGTGCCGTGGCTGTCAGGTGCATATGCAAACTTATCCACAAACACCAAAACCTTACCGATCACGGAGATCGAACAGTTCAAAAACGCGCTGTCCAACCCATGGTACGATTTTCTGCGCGATGACCCCGATTTCATCGCCATCGTCCAAGCCCTCTCATAAAAACAACACGCCCACCCGACAGATTTCACTCTGCCGCGGTGGGCGCATCATGTTTTTCAGTTGAATCTACCGTCCCAGACGGTATCGGGGTCGAGATAATCAGGATGCACAGCAGGCACCCAATAGCCGCCGTAATGCTTCAGTCCTTCGACATCAAGCGCCGGGAACCGATCAAGCCGCACATAATAGTGATAATACGGCATACTGTATTCATCGATATTGGACACGCGGTATTCGAGTTCACACGACAGAATCATATCCTCGGTAATACCATCCTCGGCAAGATATTCCGCCGGTACAGTCGTGATATATTCCCCTGCAGCAAGCCTTTCCATTGCTTCCTCCTCGGAAATCAGCGGATACTGTCCGATCTCTTCTGCGGACAAGCGGCGGTTGGCAATCCGGATCGTACCAAGCGTGGCTGCAGCATCTCCGTCTCCGCCGTAAAAGGTGACCTCCGAAAAATTGCGGTTGACGTATGATTCCGCCGCAGAATCTCCAATCGGATAAGCATGAACGGATCTGTGCTGCTCACCAAAATAGGAACGGAAAACCTTTGTAAAAACCTCATAATCCGCATCGGACAACAACGCTTTATACGATTCCGTCAGATATGCTGCTGTTTGCAGTGCCGTTTGGGCATCGGTATCTCTGCCAAGCGACAGTCCTGCGGGAAGCGGAATCGGAGAAGCAAACACAATGGTTGTATCCCCATTGCCCTCCACGCGGATTTCACCGCCGGTCGTTTGCATCGTTACGTAATCCTCAATATCTTCATCTTCCCACGAATACGCAGTTTCATAGGACAGCACCTCAAATCCGAGTGTTTGGGCGTAACCATTTCCCATTGCGATCATTTCGTCATCGGACAGATACACAGGCTTGCCGCTCAAATCATAAAAGGCAAGGTTTTTGTAGACAGGCAGTGTTTCGGGCGTGCCGTAGATGTCGAGAAGATTGACACTACTGTAAACATCCTCCTCATACAGCAAAATTCCTTCAAAGCCGAATCCGCCAGGTGCAAAGTTCGGATTGAGCATCGGCAGTGCCGAAACAGATTCTTCCTCCGCCAGTGTTTTATCCTGATACTGATCGGATGCAGAATTTTCCACAGATGCAGGTACATCGGCAGGTTCCTCGATCGGTGCTTCCTCTGCCGGAACATCCACTTCACACGCATCCCGCAGTACATCGTCCACCGTTTCAAGCGGTACACCAGCGCCGCCGTAGGTATCTTCAAGATATTCATGAACGTCCTGCGTACTGCTGTACTGATATTTCTCCTGTTCACTCACTTCAGCCTGTGCGGATTGTGTTGCTGTTACGCTGATCTCTGCTTCATCCTTAATATTTTCAGCAGCCGCACTGTCGGATGTCATTCTGCCAAAGATCGGGAGCATCCGTACACCGATACCGATTGCCAGTACGGCACAGATGCCGCTTGCCAGATACCGAAGCTGTCTGCGCCGTCTTGCTCGTTCCGCTGTATAGGCTTCACATTCCTCCAGCATCGCAAGATCGATTTCACCAAGGGCATCCATCAACAGATCTGCATTCATACGTCTTCCACCTCCAGACTGTGTTTCAGTTTTTCCCGTGTCCGCGACAGAACTTTGGAAACATTGTTTTCTGTCATTCCCATCTGCCGCGCAATGTCAGAAACCGACATGGCATAGAAATACCGCTTCAAAAAGATGGTGCGGTCACGCATCGGCAGTGCCCAAAGAAACTTCTGCAAGGCTTCGGCAAGCGCCTTTTTGGCATATTCTTCAAAAACGGAATCGCCGTTTGACACACAGTCGCCGAGTTCTTCAAGCAGAAGCGGCATTTCTCCGCCGCCGCGTTTGTCCGCATGCAGACGGCGGTATCGGTCGAGCGACAGATTTCTGGTGATCCGTCCGAGAAAGAGACGCAGATTGGACGGCTTCTGCGGCGGAATCGTGTTCCACGCACGCAGCCAAGTATCGTTGACACATTCCTCGGCATCATGCGTACTCCGCAGAATCCTGTCCGCAATCGTATGACAGTAGATATGATATTTTTCATCTGTGTGGCGGATTGCCTGCTCATCGCGTTCCCAATATAACGTGACGATCGCTTCATCCTGCATGGTCTTATCCCTCCCGCTGTTGTAATCACTTCACCATATAAGACGCAATCACGGTCATTTTCTGACATATCATTTCAAAAATATTTCCAAAATTATGTACCGTCAAAACCACAACAGGCACCGTCAGACCAGACCGCGGTCAACAATCTTTTGAGTTGCAAGACAAACCGTATCAGCAACAAAGGCAGTATATTCCTCCTTGGATACAGTAATCAGCGAATCGGAACACACTTCTTCCCTCGGAAGATATCCCATCACGCTGATTTTGCGGACAATGCTTCCCTTCGGCAGATAATCGATATAATCGGGAAACTGCTCAAGCGGCAGAATTTCTGTGAGATACCCGGAGTTCGGATGACCGTTCAAATACGCCGCCTCCAGCGTGTGGATTTCCCTTGTCATCCGGGCTTTGGAGAGCAGAATTTTGACAGAATCCCACGTCGGCTCCATACCCTTTGATTTTTCGCATAGTGTTCGGTCCTGTTGGATGCGAAGCCATACCGCACGAACGCGGTTCTCATCCCGAATCATTTCCTGATACGCAGCATCGACAATCAAATGTACATAGTATCCGATCAGGAAAGCATATTCTTCCTCCGATGAAATAGAAGTCCGACGCTTCATAATATATTCCTCGCAAAAGACATCAGCGTCGGCGGCTTGCTTTTTCTCGCCCTGCATCCAATGCGTGATTTCTCTGGACGGTATAAATGCCGTCCAATCTTCATTTTCGATATTACAGTCGGGAGCAATATTGCCGACACAAAATCCTCGTCTGTGTAATTGCGGAAATCGTTCGAGAAGTTTATCTGCAATCATCAGATGTGTTACCCAAGAAGCCATTTTTCATTCCTTTGCACCATGATTTTTCTACATTATACAACAATCGCATACAAGTTTCTATCGTTCCGCATGAACATTCTATGAATGTATGATTAACATCCGTCATTCTGACAGAATCTCACGCGGTATCTCTTGACAGAAACGATTTTGATATGCTATACTATACACATCCATGATAATATCCGGAGGTACTTTGTATGATTGCATCACCTTATGCAAAACCGAGAATCACCCCGCCGGCGGAACATCCGAGAGTCATGCTCCGCCGCCGTGATTTTGACAGAATCCTGCAAAATATGACTCTGCCCGAATGTGAGCGGGAATACGAACAGTGGAAACAGCTTTGCGAAAAAGATCTTTCCGAATTTGAAGCGGTGTTCCAAAGCGGACAGTATCACAGCCTGTTGTACATTGTCCTCGAAGCCAAAGCGCTGTACGCACTGTTATATGACGATCATGATCTGGCAAAAACAACAGCCGCAGCATTTCTGCGTCTTGCGTCCACCTACGATCCGAACAACGATACGCTCATGAGAGCACGGTTTGGCGGACATGTCGTTCATACCTGTGCTCTGGGTTACGACTGGCTGTATCCGTATTTTTCGGAAGAAGAACGCCTGCAAATGATTGCGGCGTGCGAAAACATTCTGTCGATCTGTCTGGAAATGGGCTATCCTCCAACCAAGCAGTCTCCGATCGGATCCCATGCGGCAGAAGCACAATTGCTGCGTGACACGCTGGGCTTCGCGATTGCCGTTTACGATGAACGTCCGGATGTCTACGATTTCTGCGCGGGACGCATTTTTGAGGAATATGTACCGACCTACGAATTCTTTTACCGTGCACGGTATCAGCTGCAGGGACCTGCCTACGGCGGATATCGCTATTGCTTTGCCGCATGGTGTCAGCTGTTGTTTGCGGCGATGAGCGGAGAAAAGGTATTCGATGACAATTTCGACAACATGGCAGAATCGCTGTTCTATCTGCTTCGTCCGAATGGCGAATACATGCGCATTGCCGACGATTTCTATGAAAGTAAGGGGATTGACAGCTATACCTGTAAGTCGCCTGCTACCGTACCGATGTTCTTTGCCGGTGCGCTGACGGGACGTGATATGTATCGCTCTCACTATTTTTCGCATTACCATCCGCTGTTTCTTGTTCCCGATAAGTACGGACGCGATTACTATATCGACGGTTCATTCAGCGAGGGCATGCTGTCACCGTCCGTGTTCCTGATTTTCAATCGATTTACGCCGCCGAAGCCCTCGGAAGATCTTCCGTCCGCGCGGTATTTCGGAACTCCTGCCGGTCTTACTCTTTATAAAAAAGACGATACACTTCTGATCATGAAGATCGGCGAATATTTTTCCACGGCGCATGATCATTATGACTGCGGTCATTTTGAAATTTACCACCGCGGAATTCTGGCATCCGACAGCGGTTATTATGATTGGTTTGGATGTGAACATCATTACAACTATCTGAACCGCACTTATGCGCACAACTGTCTTACCGTTTCCGTTCCCGAAAAGGTCGGTACATACATTCCGTTCTGGGGCAGACCGAATCCGATTTATGACGGCGGTCAGCTGATCCTGAATGAAAGTTACGAGGTGCCGGATCTGGAAACCATGAAGCGCGACTACAGACGCGGAATTGTCCTGTCTCATACGGAACGTGAAGATTTCGTTGAAATCGTTGGCGATCTGACCATTCCCTACCAGGAAACCTGTGAGAAGTATATCCGCTCGATGTCCTTTTCGCCGAATGAGGGCGAATGTGGTGTATTTACAGTCCAGGATACGCTGACAACGCTCGATCCCTCGTACATCAAGCAGTTCCACATTCACTGCCAAAAGGAACCAAAGCGCATCGGTGACCGTCAGTTTGTCATCGAAAACGGCGGCGGTAAGCTTCTCTGCACAGTTATCGAACCGCAAAACTGTGATATTGCATTGATCGGCGGTCCGGACAACGAATTCTCCCTGAACGGAGTCAACCATCCGCGCAATCAAAACAGCCTTCACGGCGGCGTCAATCCCAACGACGGCACCCGAGATGAAGGCGGATGGGGTCGTATCACCATTACCGCTCTCGATCAGAAAACAGATGAATCCTTCGTTGTGACATTTGAACTCGGAAATCTTTGAACCAGAATCAATATAATTGCAACGCCCTCTGTCTTTTCAAGTTCAGACAGAGGGCGATTGATTATTACCACAAAAGAAAAGTCCCGTACCGAAGTACAGGACTGAAATATGAAATGCTCATTGAAAACCGAACAAAGGAAAGTAAAAGACGAAATGAAACTCAAGTATATGAACTTGAAATCTGGTAGTTCAAGCCCTCGACCGATTAGTATCACTCAGCTGCATACATTACTGCACTTCCACCTGTGACCTATCAACCTCGTAGTCTTCAAGGGGTCTTACTAGCTTGTGCTATGGGATATCTCATC
>JAFYTT010000023.1 GCA_017558715.1 Clostridia bacterium
ACCGCATTACGCTGATCGGCTGTCCCAAGCTCGATGACGGCGACTACGCCGAAAAGCTGGCGCAGATCATCGCCAACAACGATATCAGAAGCGTCACCATCCTGCGCATGGAGGTTCCGTGCTGCGGCGGACTGGAAAACGCCGTCAAGCGTGCCCTGATGGCATCCGGCAAATTCATCCCGTGGCAGGTGGTAACCGTTTCCACAGACGGAAAGATTTTAGAATAAACAGAAACAGGCGGCGATGGTGCGCACGTTAAAACCTTCCCCTGGGGGAAGGTGTCACCGAAGGTGACGGATGAGGGTTTCCTTTTGTAGCTTTCATCATGACGACCCTCATCCGTCTTTTCGAAATTCCCGCAGGTGGCGCACGAAGATAGCAAAGCTATCTTCACCGAAAATCCACCTTCCCCCGAGGGAAGGGTTGGGCAGTGTGAACCATCTGCAATCTGTGTCCCCCAAAACATCATCAACAATCATATTCACATATAAACAACAAACCAAAAAGGAGCACACCATGAACATCACAAACGACATCCGCTATATCGGCGTCAACGACCACAAGGTAGACCTGTTTGAGGGACAGTATAAGGTTCCCGCAGGCATGGCATACAACTCTTACGCCATCATCGACGATGAAATTGCCATCATGGATACCGTTGACGCAAATTTCACGCACGAATGGCTTGACAACATCGAAGCAGCCCTCGGCGGCAGAAAGCCCGACTACCTCGTCGTTCAGCACATGGAGCCGGATCACTCCGCAAACATCGTCAATTTTACAAAGGCATATCCCAATGCGATGATCGTTTCTTCGTCCAAGGCGTTTGCGATGATGAAGCACTTCTTCGGTACCGATTTTGAGGACAAGCAGATCATCATCGGCGAGGGTGACAAGCTGCCGCTGGGTAAGCATACGCTCCATTTCGTTGCAGCACCGATGGTTCACTGGCCTGAGGTTATGGTGACCTACGACGATTATGACAAGGTGCTGTTCTCGGCGGACGGTTTCGGCAAGTTCGGTGCGCTCGATGTGACCGAGGACTGGGCAGACGAGGCAAGACGCTACTACATCGGCATCGTCGGCAAGTACGGCGCACAGGTACAGAATCTGCTCAAGAAGGCGGCAGGACTTGACATTGCAAAGATCTGCCCGCTCCACGGTCCGGTGCTTTCCGAAAATCTCGGCTACTATCTGAACCTGTACAACAAATGGTCGTCCTACGAAGCGGAATCCGAGGGTATTGTGATTGCGTATACCTCCGTTTACGGCAACACCAAAAAGGCTGTCATGCAGCTGGCAGAAAAGCTGAAGGCAAACGGCGCACCGACGGTCAAGGTACACGATCTTGCACGCTGTGACATGCACGAGGCAATTGCGGATGCGTTCCGCTACAATAAGCTGGTTCTCGCAACGACGACCTATAACGCCGATATTTTCCCGTTCATGCGTCAGTATATCGATCATCTCGTCGCGCGCAGCTTTAAGAACAGAACGGTTGCATTCATTGAAAACGGCACATGGGCACCGCAGGCGGCAAAGATCATGCGCCGTATGCTTGAAGACTGCCCGAATCTCGACATGTTCGAAACGAACGTCAAGATCATGTCCGCACTGGATGAAGACAGCAAGGCACAGCTCTCCACCGTTGCCGACGAGCTCTGCCGCGAATATCTTGCACAGCAGGACGACACCGCAAACAAGAACGATCTGACGGCGCTGTTCAACATCGGTTACGGTCTGTATGTCGTCACCTCCAACGACGGCAAGAAGGACAACGGTCTGATCGTCAACACGGTCACGCAGGTCACGAACACACCCAACCGCATCGCCGTTACGATCAACAAGGAAAACTACTCTCACCATATCATCAAGCAGACGGGCATTATGAACATCAACTGCCTGTCCACCGATGCGCCGTTCTCCGTTTTTGAAGCATTCGGCTTCCGTTCCGGCAGAAATGTCGACAAGTTTGCAGACTGCGAACCGCTCCGCTCCGACAACGGACTGGTGTTCCTGCCGCGTTATATCAATTCCTTTATGTCGCTGAAGGTCGAGCAGTATATCGATCTTGACACGCACGGCATGTTCATCTGCTCCGTCACCGAAGCAAGAGTCCTCTCCGACCGCGAGACGATGACCTACACCTATTATCAGAACAACGTCAAGCCCAAGCCCGAAACCGACGGCAAGAAAGGCTTTGTCTGCAAGATCTGCGGCTATATCTACGAAGGCGACGAGCTGCCCGAGGATTTCATCTGCCCGCTGTGCAAGCACGGGGCTGCGGATTTTGAGGAGATCAAATAAGGGAGTATCACGCACAGGGACGAGAACGGTGCACCGTTCGGTGCACACGTTCTCTGTAGCTAACGAAAATGTCCCTCCACGCACATAGAATGTGACTTTCTTTCCTGCGCGAAAGAAAGTCACCAAAGAAGCGCGCTTCGTTCGTGCTGAATTGCCGCCGGAAACAGGTTCGAAAGAGATGGTTACGGGGCGGCAACAGGCACTCACTCCTCTGGCGGGATTATGACACAGTACGCAAAGATGTGGTTATACGAACTTCGGATTGCGGCTGTGATCATCTTTGCACAGGGCTTGGTGGGAACGGTGAGGTTTTGGCTTCGACGACGCGAAGGAATTCCGCGGATTTGGGACGCGCTTTCTGAAAAGACAAGGCATCTTTGCGCACGTACCGTATGATCGATACGTCATTTACTGTCAGAGAATTTTGCAAATTTCTAATTTCTAATTTCTCATTTCTAATTTTCCGAAAGGAGCTGCCATGAAACCCATTATCACATCAAAAATCCGCCGTCTGCGCGACCCGTTTATTGTGATCGAAAACGGTGTATACTATGCGTACGGCACGGGCTGGCGGTGCTATAAGAATACCTCCGGTGCGCTTTCGGGCGACTGGGTGGACCTCGGTGTTGTCGTCGAGGTTCCCGCCGATGCCATTGACTGCCATTGGGCACCCGAGGTACACCGTTATGACGGCGCGTACTATATGTTCACGACCTATAAGTCTGCGGATAGCGGTATGCGCGGCTGTACCGTGTTCCGTGCGGAATCTCCCGAGGGACCGTTTGTCAAGCACGCTGACGGTCATGTGACCCCGCGTCATTGGGACTGCATTGATGCAACGCTGTATGTCGATGAGGAAAGTCAGCCGTGGATGGTGTTTGTCCATGAATGGACATGTACCGACGACGGTGTCGGACGTATGGCGGCGGCAAAGCTGTCCGATGACCTCAAAACGATGATCTCCGAGCCGATCGAGCTGTTCCGAGCCGACGATCCGTCGTGGACAAACCAGCGCGTGACCGACGGCTGCTTTATGCACAAGTGTGATGACGGTCAGCTGATCATGATCTGGTCGAACTTCGAGGATGCAGGCTACTGTGTCGGTATCGCCCGCTCGGACAACGGCAAAGTCGACGGCAAA
>JAFYTT010000195.1 GCA_017558715.1 Clostridia bacterium
GTCGGGAGCTTTTCCAATGCTGTCGGTTCTTCCGTTACCGCTTCGGTAGCGGCAGCCGTATCGACAGGCGCTGTCGTATCGGCGTTCTGTGCGGAATCACCGCCGCAGGACATCATCGTTGTACCAACGGTCATGGCCGCGAGAAGAAGACAGAAAAGCTTTGTATTGTTTTTCATATTGGAAATCCTTTCTTTCAAAAAAACAGTATTTTTGATTGCCTTTACAAATAATTATACTACTTTGCCACGAATTTGTCAATCCTTTCCGTTATTTTGCAAAGATTTTACCTTTTCCACAAATCTACATATTTCAGACGTTTTTTTCAGGCGTTTTTATCACGAAAAACAGCAGAATGCTTGACAAAAACGAATGCGGATGATATAATAATAGAATCAGACTTTTATGTGCGATTTTATTCATGCATAAAAATGCATTTCCCGAAAGGATATACCACCATGCCTATCACAGAATTTCTCGTCCGTAATGCGGAGTTGTACCCCAACGATACCGCACTCGTCGAGATCAATCCTCATTTTGAACCGACTGCCCGCATCACGTGGAAGGATTATTCCCTGATCCAGCCCGAGGTCGGTCAGCCCTTCCGCCGCGAAATCACCTGGAAGACCTTTGACGATAAGGCAAACCGCTTTGCCAATCTGCTTCTGACCCGCGGTATCCGCCGCGGCGACAAGGTTGCCGTTCTGATGATGAACTCCATCGAATGGCTGCCCGTTTATTTCGGTATTCTCAAAGCAGGTGCGCTTGCCGTTCCGCTGAACTACCGCTACACTGCGGAAGAAATCAAATACTGTCTTAACAAGGCAGACTGCTCGATGCTCGTCTTCGGTCCGGAATTCATCGGACGTATCGAAGAAATCGTCGACCGGATTCCCGCCGTACACAATCTGTTTTATGTCGGTGAGGACTGCCCCTCGTTTGCAGACAGCTATGACCGCATGATCGGTTTCTGTTCCAAAAAGGCACCCGACATTCCGCTGACTGACGATGATGACGGTGCAATCTACTTCTCCTCCGGCACAACAGGCTTCCCGAAGGCCATTTTACATAAACACCGTGCACTGACCCATGCCGCTCTGTGCGAACAGGCGCATCACGGTCAGACCAGAGATGACGTGTTCCTCTGCATTCCGCCCCTGTATCATACCGGCGCAAAGATGCACTGGTTCGGCTCTCTCGTTTCCGGCAGTAAAGCTGTCCTGCTCAAGGGTACGAACCCCGAATGGATCCTCAAGGCGGCATCTGAAGAAAAGTGCACCATCGTTTGGCTGCTCGTACCGTGGGCACAGGACATTCTTGACGAACTGGATTCCGGCACTTTGAAGCTGGAAGATTACACCCTTTCCCAGTGGCGTCTGATGCACATCGGTGCACAGCCCGTTCCGCCGTCCCTGATCCGCCGCTGGCAGACCATCTTCCCGGGACAGGCATACGATACCAACTACGGTCTGTCCGAATCCATCGGTCCCGGCTGTGTTCACCTCGGCGTTGAAAACATCCACAAGGTCGGTGCAATCGGTAAAGCCGGCTACGGATGGGAGGTCAAGATCGTCGATGAAAACGGCAATTCCGTCGAACGCGGCGAGGTCGGTGAGCTCTGCGTCAAGGGTCCCGGCGTCATGATCTGCTACTATAACGACGAAAAGGCAACCGCGGAAACCCTGCATGACGGCTGGCTCTTTACCGGCGACATGGCAGAAGAGGACGAAGACGGCTTCATCTATCTGGTTGACAGAAAGAAGGACGTCAT
This sequence comes from Clostridia bacterium, assembly GCA_017558715.1. Taxonomy (GTDB): domain Bacteria; phylum Bacillota; class Clostridia; order Oscillospirales; family CAG-272; genus RGIG3925. Next base: position 1,769 of record JAFYTT010000195.1, read on the forward strand.
CATCACAGGCGGCGAAAACCTCTACCCTGTCCAGATCGAAAATCACATCCGCCGTCATGAAGCGGTCAAGGACGTCGCTGTCATCGGTCTTCCGCATGCAAGACTCGGTGAAATCGCGGCTGCGATCATCGAGGTTCGTGAGGACATGACGCTGACGGAAGAAGAAATTATCGATTTCTGCTCCTCCATGCCGCGTTACAAGCGTCCGCGTACCTATATCTTTGCTAAGGTTCCGAGAAACCCCACCGGCAAGATCGAAAAGCCGAAGCTGCGTGAGATTTACTGCGGCAAATCTCTTGTCGAACAGCAGATTAAAAATTAAAGCATCATCGGTTTTGAAAAGATTTAGCGGGCAATTCGCGGCGACATTTTGTCGTGTTCGCCCCTACGTCAATACCGTATACAGAGAGGAAATATATATATGAAACAGCTTATGATCGGTAACGCTGCGGTCGCACGCGGTGCATACGAAGCGGGTGTCCGCGTCGTATCCTCGTATCCCGGCACGCCGAGTACGGAAATTACAGAAGTTATGTCGACCTTCCCGGCAGAAGATGTCTACGTTGAGTGGGCACCCAATGAAAAGGTCGCGGCAGAAGTTGCCATCGGCGCATCCATCGGCGGTGCAAGAGCCATGACCTGCTGCAAGCACGTCGGTCTGAACGTTATGGCAGACCCGATCTTTACCGCATCCTACACAGGTGTCGGCGGAGGTCTTGTCATTGCCGTTGCGGACGACCCCGGCATGCACTCCTCCCAGAACGAACAGGACTCCCGCCACTACGCAGAAGCATCCAAGCTCATGATGCTGGAGCCTGCGGACTCCGGCGAATGTCTCTCCTACACCAAGGCGGCTTACGCGCTGTCCGAGCAGTTTGACACCCCCGTTCTGCTCCGTCTGTCCACCCGCGTTTCCCATTCCCAGAGCCTGATTGAGGTTTCTGACCGTGAAAACGCACCGCTCAAGGATTACGAAAAGAACATCCCGAAATACGTCATGATGCCCGCAAACGCACGCGGCCGTCACGTCGTCGTGGAAGAAAGAATCGCTTCTCTCGTCAAGTTTGCGGAAACGACCGATCTCAATACCGTGACCTATACCGACAAGACCGTCGGCGGCAAGAAGATCGGTGTCATTACCGCAGGTGTCTCCGACATGTATGCGCACGAAGCACTCGGCGATAACGTCAGCTACTGCAAGCTCGGCATGGTTTATCCGCTGCCGGTTGATCTGCTCAAGGATTTTGCCGCAAAGTGCGATGAAGTCTACGTCATTGAAGAGCTCGATCCGTTCATTGAAAATCACTGCAAGGCACTCGGCATGAACGTTCACGGCAAGGATGTCTTCACGCTGCTCGGCGAATATACACCCGCGATGATCGCCGGAGCAATTCTCGGTGAAGATATGCCCGAGCACGCATCCATCGATGCCATCCCCGGCAGACCCCCCGTCATGTGTGCAGGCTGCCCGCACAGAGGTACGTTCTATGTTCTCAAGAAGCTGGGCTTAACCGTTTCCGGCGACATCGGATGCTACACCCTCGGTGCCGTTGCTCCGCTTGCTTCCGTTGATACCACCATCTGTATGGGTGCATCCGTTTCTGCGGCACTCGGTATGGCAAAGGCACGCGGCAATGACTTCGCTAAGAAGCTCGTTTCCGTCATCGGCGACTCCACATTCATGCATTCCGGCATCACAGGTCTGATCGATATCGTCTACAACAAGGGTATCAACACCGTTATCATTCTCGACAACTCCATCACCGGTATGACCGGTCATCAGGATAACCCCACCACCGGCAAGACCATCCGCGGCGAAGCTACCCGCCAGGTCGACCTCGAAGCACTCTGTCATGCCTGCGGCATCGATTGGGTCAAGGTTGCCGATCCGTTTGACACCAAGACGTTTGAAGCCGTTGTGAAAGAAGCATGTGCACTGGAAGCACCGGCTGTCGTCATTGCACAGCGTCCCTGCGCACTGCTCAAGACCGTCAAATACACAGGTCACTGTGAAATTTCCGACGACTGCCGCAAGTGCGGTATGTGTCTGAAGCTCGGCTGTCCCGCCATCTCCAAGCGTGAGGACGGCACGATCGTCATCGACGAAAACCAGTGCAACGGATGCGGTCTGTGCGTCGGCGTCTGCCCGTTCCATGCAATCAAGAAGATCGAGGACTAAGGAGGAACGACGAAAATGAAAACAACTACCAATATCATGATCGTCGGTGTCGGCGGTCAGGGCACACTGCTTGCCAGCCGTATTCTCGGCAACGCCCTCATTCATGAAGGCTATGATGTCAAAGTTTCTGAAGTTCACGGTATGAGCCAGCGCGGCGGTTCCGTTGTCACCTACGTCAAGTACGGCGACAAGGTCTGGTCTCCCATCATCGGCGAAGGTGAGGCTGACATCATCCTCGCATTTGAACAGCTCGAAGCATACCGTGCACTGCCCTATCTCAAGAAGGGCGGCGTTGTTGTCACCGGTACGCAGTGCATTGACCCGATGCCCGTTATCACCGGTGCTGCAAAGTATCCCGAAAATCTCTGCGAAAAGATTGCCGCACAGGCAGATCTGATCTCCGCAGATGCCATCGCAATGGCAAAAGAAGCGGGCACGATCAAGGCGGCAAACGTCGTTCTGATCGGTATTCTCGCACACCGCACAAACATTCCCTATGAAACATGGGTTGAAGTTCTGAAGACCACCGTCCCGCCGAAGTTCCTCGATGTCAATCTGAAGGCGTTTGACATGGGTTGGAATCATCAGTAATCGGGAGGTAATACCATGGAATTCCAATTTTCCGATAAACTCCGCGAGATGAAGCCCTCTGCCATCCGTGAGATCTTCAAAAGCCTCGGTACTCCCGGCGCGATCTCCTTCGCAGGCGGCAATCCCGCGCCCGAATCTTTCCCCGTTGACAAGATCGCGGAAATCTCCGCCGACATCTTCAAAAACAACGCGGCAGCCGCGCTGCAGTATTCGACAACGGAAGGCTATCCCAAGCTCCGTGAGCTGGTCGCAGAACGCATCAAGACGAAGTTCTCCGTCGGACGCGACTTTGACTCGACCATCATCACCTCCGGCGGTCAGCAGGGCATCGAGCTTGCATGCAAGGTGCTGTGCAACGAGGGTGATACCGTCATTGCGGAAAACCCCAGCTTCATCGGTGCGCTGAATGCGTTCCGTTCGCTCGGCGCAAACCTTGTCGGCGTTGACATGGAAGAGGACGGCATCAATCTTACGGCTCTCGAAGAAACGCTGAAAAACACACCGAACGCAAAGATGCTGTATCTGATCCCGACATTCCACAATCCGTGTGGCACCTGCATGTCGTATGAAAAGCGCGTCGCGGTTCTGGCTCTTGCCAAGAAGTACGATGTCATCATCATCGAGGACAATCCCTACGGCGAGCTTCGCTTTGCAGGTGAGGAAATTCCGACGATCAAGAGCATGGACGACGAAGGCCGCGTCATTTACTGCGGTTCGTTCTCCAAGATTCTGTCCGCAGGTATGCGTGTCGGCTTCCTCTGCGCACACGAAGATCTCGTTGCAAAGATCGTCGTTGCAAAACAGGTGGAGGACGTTCACACGAACATCTTCTTCCAGATGATCTGTGCGGAATTCATGAGCCGCTACGATATGGATGCGCACATCGAAACGATCCGTGCGCTGTATCGCCGCAAGGCAAATCTGATGCTCGATGCACTCGACCGCGACATGCCCGACTGCGTCAAGTACGCACGTCCCGAGGGCGGTCTGTTCCTGTGGTGCACGCTGCCCGAGCACATCGATGTTGCTGAATTCATCAACCGCGCAAAGGAACAGCTCGTGTTCGTTGTCACGGGCAAGGCGTTCAACTGCGACGAGGGCGCGGGTACACACTCGTTCCGTCTGAACTACTCGATGCCTTCTGACGAAAACATCGACAAGGGTATCAAGATTCTCGGCGATATTATCCGTGATATGATGTAAATTTCAGAGAAGCATTCTGCGGGATGCTTCTCTTTTTTTGTTTAACAGTTTATTCATAGAAATTTCAGCCATTTTTCATTGAAATCGCGGCAGTTCCTATGGTATAATGAAGAAAAAGGAGGTGCCGTATGAAAACCGGCAACGATACGCTCAAAACAGACAATCGCACCATCACAACCCTCATAATCCTGATCGCAATTATGATTGCTCCGCTTGTGCCCTCGTTGTTCAAGGGCGCCTGGAATTATCATGTAAACTGCATCACCGAAGATGAAATTGCCGATTATGTCATAGACAATTTGGATGACAAAACCGCAGTTTTTCTCGGACAATCTGTCACGGACGATCAGATTGTTTCATGGTGGCGGACAGGCAATGACCACTTTGGCACCACATATGTATTTGAATTTCAAAAAAGCAAAGACAAATATTCTCTGCTCAGAAAGACAGCACCGGGATTTGAGAAATACGGCTTATACAGCTTATGGTCATCCAATCACGGTTTTTATCTGATCACCGACCCGAACTGCGTCAAAGCCACTTATACTCTCAATGAGACATTGCATACCGTCCCTGTGGATACTGTGCCGTATGTCTTCTCTGTTCCCGGATTTCCGGTGGATGTCATTCTGCATTCCGCCGATACCGCCGAATAAAGCTGCATATTTTAAGGGTTCCCGCAAATCACACTGCGGAAACCCTTTTATCATATCTTCCATTATCGGAACAGCAGAAAATACCCCAGCACCGCAATACCGAGCGCAATGCGGTAATACGCGAATACATTGAAGTTGCGCCGTCTGACGTAGTCAAGCAGGAAGCGGATCACGACGATGGAAACGACAAAGGAAACCACCGTGCCGACAAGGAGGATGCCTGCCTCCAGAGCCGTGAATGAAAAGCCGAATTTGAGCAGCTTCAGAAGCGATCCGCCTGCCATGACGGGAATGGCAAGGAAGAACGTAAACTCCGCCGCCGCTGTTCTCGAAAGCCCCAGCAGAAGACCGCCGATGATCGTCGCACCTGAGCGGGATGTACCGGGCAGAATCGCGGCGATCAGCTGGAACATACCGATCCAGAACGCAATGCGGTAAGTAATTGATGCGGTATCCGTGACGCTCGGTGTCCGTTTGACAAGTACCCGCTCCGCAAACAGAAACGTGATACCGACAACAATCAGCATGACCGCGACGGTGATGTAGTTGTAAAGATACGGCTCGACGAGATCATCCAGCACAAATGCGTACACCATTGCAGGAACACAGGCAATGAGGATCTTGAACCACAGAGACCAGATGTCACGCCGCAGAAGCGGTTCTCCTTTTTTGAAGGAAAACGGGAAAATCTGATTCCAGAACAGAATGACAACCGCTAAAATCGCGCCGAACTGTACCACGACCAAAAACATTTCCCAAAAGGATTCGGATACGCGCATCGGCAAAAGCTCCTCCAGCAGAATCAGATGTCCCGTGCTGGAAACAGGAAGCCATTCCGTAATGCCCTCGACGACACCGTAAAAAAAGGCTTTTAACAATTCGATTATTACTTCCATTTATTAAATATCTCCTGTCTAAAAAATAAGATGCACCGATCGGAACATCTTATTTTTGTTTATGTACAAATGAATTACGCATCGTCACGCAGGAACGCGACATCTTCTGCCGTGGTTTCCTGTTCGCGGAACTGCAGGCGGTACAGCTTCTGATAAAGTCCGTCTTCGTTTTCCATCAGTTCCTCGTGAGAACCGCGTTCTGCAATCTTACCGTTTGCAATGACAACGATTTCGTCAGCATTTTTGATGGTGGAGAGACGGTGCGCAACAACGAGCGTCGTTCTGCCCTTGCATAGCGCATCCAGTGCCTGCTGGATCAGGATTTCGGTCGTGTTGTCAAGCGCGGAGGTCGCTTCGTCGAGGATCAGAATCGACGGGTTCTTTAAGAAGACACGCGCAATCGACAGTCTCTGCTTCTGACCGCCCGACAGACGCACACCGCGTTCACCGATTTCGGTGTCATAGCCGTTCGGCAGGGTCATGATGTAGTCATGGATGTTGGCACGTGCGGCAGCTTCTTCGATTTCTGCCTGCGTTGCATTGGGTCTGCCGTAGAGGATATTTTCGCGGATCGTACCGTTGAACAGGAACACATCCTGCTGCACGATACCGATATTGGAGCGCAGGGATTCCATCGTGATGTCGTGAATATCCACGCCGTCCACACGGATGGTACCGGAGGTCAGCTTATAGAATGCGGGAATCAGATGACAGATGGTTGTCTTGCCGCCGCCGGACGGACCGACCAGCGCGACCTTCTGACCTGCCTTGATGTCAAGGGAAACGCCGTTCAAAACGTCTTTTTCTTCATTGTAAGAAAACTCAACATCCTCAAACGTGATATCACCGCGCACATTTTCGATCGGACGTGCACTCGGTGCATCTTCTTCGGGAACTTCATCGATGATCTCAAGGAAGCGCTTGAAGCCTGTGACACCGTTCTGATACTGCTCCATGAAGCCAATCAGCGTTTGTACCGGATGAATGAACAGGTTGACGGAAATGATGAACGTGGAATAGTCGGCGAAATTGATCTTGCCGTTGTAAAGGAAGATACCGCCCGCAACGAGAATGACAACATTGAACACTTCGGTGACAAATGAGGAGCCGGAATGGAACTTTGCCATCGCGTTGTAGGAATCGCGGCGCGCATCGATGAACTGCTTGTTGCCGTCCTCAAACTTTGCCTGTTCTTCGCGGGTATTGGTAAATGCCTTGGTGACACGGATACCGGAAATCGAGGATTCCAGAGACGCATTGATGACAGCCATCGACTTGCGCGTTTCTGTGAACGCATCGGTCATCTTCTTGCGGTAAATAAGCGTGACAATGACCAGAAACGGTACAACCGCGAAAATAATCAGCGTCAGCGGCACAGAAAGCGTGCAGAGGTAGACAAACGAACCGATGATCATAATACCCGAGATCAGCAGATTTTCGGGACCGTGGTGCGCAAGCTCGGAGACCTCCATCAAATCGTTCGTCATACGCGACATGATCTTACCCGTTTCATTGTTGTCAAAGTAGGTATATGGCAGCTTCTGCAGATGATTGAACATATCGGTTCGCATCTGTGCCTGCATACCGACACCGACCATGTGACCCCAATACTGGACAAAATAACGCAGATACATACAGACGACATACAAGAGCAGAAGTCCTGCGCCGCAGATGATCAGCATACGGATATTCTTGTTGGGAACAAAGTCCTCAAGCATCATATTTGTCAGAATCGGGTAACACATACCGATGACAGAAATGAGTAGAGACGCGATCATGTCCAGAATGAACATTTTCTTATGCGGCTTGTAATACGCAATAAACCGTTTCAGCATGATAAATTCCTTTCCTATAAAAAGGTATGTATTTATTTTACCAAATATTCCGCAGAAAGTCAAGAAAATTCCCCCGCCCGGCAATCGATTTGGCATTTTGGCGAAAAACGCGGCAAATCAGAAAAAAAACAGGGCATAATCCCATTGCCGTTTCGTCGGTAAACCTTTCATAAAAGCAATCTTTCTTGACGCTGACGGATATTTGTGATATACTACCCACAACACCAAAAAGGAGTGTCGTTATGCGTGTCAATGCCCTGCTGCAGCAAATCAAAACCGAATATCTTGCCATTCTCGGCGACACCATGGTCGGATTTTATGTCCACGGCTCGCTTGCCTTCGGATGCTTTTCATGGGAACGCGGTGATCTTGATTTTCTCGTTGTCGTGTCAAAAGAACCGACATGGGAGCAGAAGCACGCGCTGATTGAAATTCTGCTCCGTGCCGATGAAAACGCGCCCCCAAAAGGCTTTGAGATGAGCATCGTCACCGAGGATGCAGTAAGTCCCTTTGTCTATCCGACGCCATATGTGCTCCACTATTCCAACGCGTGGCGCGATGCTTACCGATGCGATCTTGACGGAACCTGCCGCCATCTGCGCGGATACGATCCCGACCTTGCGGCACATATCACCGTCACACGTGCCGTCGGTTTCGTACTGTACGGCAAACCGATCGAAGAAGTCTTCGCACCCGTTCCGGCTGAACAGTATCTTGACAGCATCCGGCTGGATATCGAAAACGCCGTCGACGATATCGCGGAAAATCCCGTCTATGTCATCCTGAATCTCTGTCGGGTTCTCGGTTATCTGCGAGAGGGACTGATTCTGTCAAAGGAGGGCGGCGGGATGTGGGGACTTGCAAATTTGCCTGCGGAATTTACGTCATTGGTATCTGCGGCGCTTTCCTATTATCGGGACGGAGTCGTGTTTGACTTTGATTGCGAGATGGGAAAACGGTTTGCGGAATTTATGACAGTAGAAATACAGAAATAACAATCGCCGCTGTGAGAGTTCTTCCTCTTACAGCGGCAATTTGATTACAGCTTCTTATCCAGATGCGTTCCGTTTGACGTGACAACCGCGACAAGATTCCCAAGCTCATCGGTCACTGTCACCTCAAAAAAGCAGCTGCGCCGACCGTCCTTGACAAGACGCGTTTCGGCTGTCAGCACCTCGCCCTTGCACGTTCCGACAAAGCTGACCGACGCGGTCGTTGTCACGGTCAGCACACCGCCGACATTGGCAGCCACGGCAAATGCAAAATCGGCAAGCGTGAAGATCGCACCGCCCATCACCGCCCCTGCGGCATTTTTGTGAAGCGGTGTCACAGGCATCGAACAGCGCGCGGAATGCTCGCCGATCTCCTCAATGGTAATACCCGCCTGCTCAACGGCAAACCGGTCTCCGCGGAAAAACGCCCGCGCTTCCTCCAAAGTCATCATATCCAATCTCCTTATCAAAAACCGATCCTCAGATTCACATCTGTATTATAGCACATCCGCACCGCAAATACAAGCATTTTTCGCCATTGCGTAAAAAAGATTGACAAACCACACGCAGAATGATATAATCAACTTAAACAAAAACGATCACCGGGAGGAATCCGTCATGACCATTACACAAAAAGACCGGGAAATGCTCCGAACCCTTGCCGCACGTTATATGTCTTATGCGCTGTCCGACAAAAACAACGAGAAACGGGAGCTTTGGCGCGCGCTGAATCATCTTCATATGCAGAAGCCGATGATAACCATTGACCAAATGCCGTGGCATGAGCTGGATGTCGACGGCTCGCTTGTCTGCACCGTGGAAGACCCGTATTTCCGCGGCATCGAATGGCAGTTGCGCACGCAGATCTACAAATGGGAGCATCTGCCCGCCGATATGGTGCTCAATCCGTACATTACGCTTCCCCGTCCGATCCACAACACGGGCTTTGGCATGACAACCAAAAATGTTGAGCCGGAACGTCCCGGGATTCAGATTCATCTGTTTGAAGATCAGCTTTATGAAATGGAATCCGTTGAGAAAATCAAAACGCCGGTATTGACACTCGACCATACCCGTCAGGCAGAATTGCTTGCCGCGGCAGAGGACATTTTCGCAGGCATCGCACCTGTCAGGCTCGGCGGGATTCAGACCCATTCGGGACTGTGGGATCAGATCACGTTCTGGAAAGGCGTTGAAAACTGCTACATCGACCTCATTGACCGTCCGGAGTTGATTCATGCGATTCTGCGGCGTTATACCGACGCTTACCTTGCACAGCTCGATCAGATCAACGCGCTCGGTGTCTACGACATCACATCCAATATCTGCCACTGCTCCCACACCTTTTCGGACGATCTGCCGTCAGATGGTTGTGACCTCGATCATCCGACCTCGTATGACGGCTGGACCTACAGCATGGCACAGCTGTTCACATCGGTTTCTCCCGCCATCAACGAGGAATTTGAGGTTCCGTATATGACCGAAATCTTTTCTCGGTTCGGCGCGGTGTATTACGGATGCTGTGAGCGGCTTGATGACCGCCTTGACATCATCGACCGCATGCCGAACATCCGCAAGATCTCCTGCAGTCCGTGGAGTGACCGCGAGCACTTCGCCGCTGTGCTGCCGAAAAAATACATCATGTCAAACAAACCGAACCCCTCCTATCTTGCGCAAACCTCCTTTGACGAAGACGTTGTCCGAGCCGATCTGCGCCGTACCATCAAAGCCGCAAAGGAAAACGGGCTGTGTCTGGAATTTCTGCTCAAAGACATCACCACCGTCTGCGGCGATCCGCGGCGGCTGTGGCGCTGGTCGGAAATTGCGCTTGAGGAAACACAAACTGCCGCTTTATAATGCCGTATCACAGGAGATATGAAATGCAAAACGAAAAGAATGAAATCCGTCAACAAATTCACGACACGCTGCTCTCCATGAAGCTGGCAAACGAAAACGCAAGAACCTCGCTCGGAGACAGGGTATTCCTGACCGATTATGCGTATCTGTCAAAAAACACCGAAATCGGAACGATCTGGACGGCAGCTCTGCAAACCGCGCTGAACGAACACACCGCTGTCATCATTCCGGCATCGGACGAGGTGTATTATATTGATGATACCGTCATTGTACCGCCGCACCGCACCATTTCCGCATACGGCGCGACAATCCGTCTGACACCCGACTGTGACGTGCTGATGCTGCGCAACAAAAATGCCGTCGATGGCACACATTCGCCTGTTGACCGTTCCCATCCCGATGAAAACATTTCCGTCTGCGGCGGACGGTGGGAGGAATCCCGTACAGTACGTCTTGGCTACAGCCGCACAGGACGCTTTACACACAGAATCCCCGATGCCGATGACCGTGCCCGTCCGTTCTACGGTGTTTCCACACTGTTCTATTTCGGCAATGTCCGCGGACTGTCCCTGATCGATCTGACCTTTGCGCATACTGCAGGTTTTTCCGTGCAGACAGGCGCTTTGGAAAACGGTGTTTTCGAGCACATCCGCTTTGAAGAATGCTTTGCCGACGGTCTTCATCTGAACGGCGATTCCGAAAATTTGTGGATTTACGACATCGCAGGCGAGGTCGGTGACGATCTGGTCGCGCTCAACATGTACGACTGGCAGAACTCGTCCGTCAACTTCGGTCCGACGCGCTGTGTCTGGTGCGAGGGACTCGATCTTGCAGCCTCCTCTCCCTATAAGGCACTCCGCATCGAACCCGGTGTCTACTATTTTGATGACGGTTCATCGGTCGACTGCGGTCTTTTCGATGCAGTTATCCGAAATGTACAGGGCATTGCGACGTTCAAGATGTACTATCAGACGCCCCGATACAAGTTGTTTGAAGAACAGCCGGAACGCGGTGCGGTCGGCTCGGCAGATAACCTGTTCTTTGAGAACATCAAAATCGATCTTGATCGCCCGATCGACGCTTTCCGCGAATATCTGGAGGGCGATCCCATCCGCGGCGCATTCGGTGCGTTTGAGCTTGGCTCCAACATCGGCTATGTATCCTTTTCCGACATCGATATCACAATGTATCCCGAGCGCTTTCCCCTGTCGTATCTTGTCACCGTCGGTCCGAAATCCATCCGTGTTGACCGGTATGAAATCTTCGACCCGTATCTGTCCTCGCACATCGGTGTCCTGCACCTTGCAAACATCCGCGTCAACGGAAAGCCCGCCGACAACGCAGAACAGCTTGTGCGCTGCGTATCCTTTGACGATATCAACGAGGACGGACATTCCACCGGTGCCGGAACGGTCGGAGAAATGATTTTTCAATAATTTTTCAAAATCGCTTATCCTGACCGCCTTTTGTCTTACTATATGGTCAAACGACCGAAGCAAAGGAGCATCCCGACATGACCACCTCCAAGCAAGCACTGTACAATCTCCTCTGTGAGCAGTATCTTCCCGCGTTTCTCGGCTTTGCGCGCAGCCGTGTGGGAGATTGGAATACCGCCGAGGAGCTTTGTCAGGAAATGGCGTTCCGCTGTGTCAATGCCATCGCCGAAGACCGCATCCGTGACAATCCCGATGCGTATTTCTGGTCTGTGGCGCACAACACCTGCAAATCGTACTATGCGAGAAAAGAGCCGCTTTCCATCGAGGCATACGAGCTTGGCAGCGTGCTCCCTGCCGATACCCTTACCCCGGAGGAGCTGGCGGAAGAAGGCGAGGAGTATGAGGAAATCCGTCGGGCGCTTTCCCGCCTGTCGGGACTGTACCGCAAAATCCTCGTCATGCATTACTACGATGAGCTTCCTGTGGCGGAAATTGCACAAACCCTTTCGATTTCCGAGAGCATGGTCAAGTTTTATCTGCGCTCCGGTCGTGAAAAACTCAAGGAGGTCTATCTGATGCAGAACACCACTGTATCCGTCAAACCTGTCGAATTTTCCATCTATAAATCCGCCATCGATTTCTCCCGCGTCAATGTATGGGAGGTCTTTTCCCGCAAGCTCCCCGCACAGCTTGCCATTCTCTGCCACGACAAGCCGATGACCATTTCCGCGCTGTCCGTCGAAACGGGCGTCCCTGCCGTGTATCTTGAGGAAGAAATGGCACTTCTGCTCGATGCAGGCGTGATGATCTCACCTGCAAAGGACAAATACCGCACCAATTTCCATATTCTGAAAAAGAACGCCTTTGAACAGGTCAAGTCGATGTTTGCGGCAATGTACGAGGGTTATCTGCCCCTTTACCGCGCAGCCTATGACAAGTATCTGCCGCGTCTCAAAGAAATCGGTGCATTCCGCCACGATGCCTGTGAGCAGGAATACCGCTGGTATTTCTATCTGCACACCCCGGCGTATGATTGGCGCAGCATTTGGATGGCAAACAAGGACTACCCGCAGATTCTTTCCTGCGGCTCCAAAGCACTGATTTATGCAATGGAAGCGCCGACTCTGCGCTTCTCCTCCGGTCATACACCGACCGACCTGCCCGCCACAGACACATCTCCCGCTGTCACGGTCTGGCCATGTGATGTCACCGCGTTTGGCGAATTCCACCGCCAGAACGAACTGCACCCGCGTGAGCATACCGAAAAATGCCGCGTTCTTGCCGCCATTGCACAGGGTCAGCCGCTTGCCGATGATGAGGACACCCGTCTGCTTTGCGCAGAGCTGGCACTGCAGGGTTATATCGAAAAACAAGGCGAGCGCTTTGTCAGCCGTGTTCCCGTCACCGATGCCTGCGCCCGTGCGTTGTTTGCCGAATTGGAGAC
>JAFYTT010000196.1 GCA_017558715.1 Clostridia bacterium
ACTGATGGTACTGTTCTGTGCAAAGCAGGTTCTGTCCATCGGTCTGTGCGGAGCACTGATCGAGCAGTGCCGTGCGCGTGCATCCGACCTTGATGGAGATGCGGCCGCAGAATCGTTCCACAACCGCTTCTGCCATGTGTTTGAGGAGGTTCTGCACCATACGGCAGCAGGAGACGATGCATTTGAGGGTCTTCCCGCACTGCGCGAAGAAGATGCAACGCTGACGGCAGCGGCAATCGCGTTTGCCAACCAGATCTATGCCGAGCGCATGATTCTCCTGAACATGGAAGACAGCTGCATTGCCGATAACGAAAAAGAAAAGGACAACACCGCAAATGAATAAATTGAAACGCCCCGTGTCGATCCATCTGCGCTCCCGTCAGCAGGAAGCATCCAATACCGAGCTGTTCCGTGGCATCATTGAAGCGTTCGGCGACGAAATGGAGCTGACTGCCGCACCTGAGGAAGAAGACACCCTGATGGAAATCCGCGCACAGGGAACGCTGGAGCGCGATGAGGACGGCAGAATTTCACTGTCCTATGACGAAACCGAGCTGACGGGGATGGAAGGCTCGACAACAACGGTAACCTTTGCCGAGGATGATCCCGGAACCGTGACGATGCTGCGCTTCGGTTCTGTTACCACAACGCTCGTCTTTGAGCAGGAACGCCGTCATATCTGTGTATACGAAACGCCGATTATGCCATTTGAGATCTGCATTTATGCGCGCCGCGTTCAGAATGATCTGACGATGGACGGCGGCAGTATGCTGCTCGATTATCTGATTGAAATCCACGGTGCCAAAGCAGAACGTACGCTGTTTGAGCTGCACGTTGTGCCGACTGACCGCTAAAAAAGGAGTAGTACCCATGAATACCGAAAACGTAAAAAAATTGCAGGCTTCGTTCCCCGAAGATCTCGATGCGATTCTGATCACCTCGGAGATGCACCAGTATTATCTGACCGGCTTCAATCTGCAGGATGGCTATGTCGCTGTCATGCGTGACCGTGCGATGGTCTTTGTCGACTTCCGCTATATTGAAGCGGCACGTGCTGAAGTGGATGACCCGATGTTTACCGTCTACGACAAGTCGGGGCTGGAATTTGTCCGCGATACGCTGAAAGGCTTTGATGTCAAGACTGTCGGCTTTGAGGACAAGGTTGTCACGGTCGACCTTTTCAACTGGTATAAGAAGGTCTTCGGTGAGGAAATCGCACTTTCCCCGATCGGCGGTCTGCTTGAGGTTCAGCGTACGGTCAAGACAGAATACGAGCTTGATATGATCAAAAAGGCACAGTCCATCGGTGACGCGGCATTTGAACACATTCTCGGCTTTATCACACCCGACAGAACCGAAACGGAAATTGCCGTTGAACTGGAATACTTCATGAAGCGTCTTGGCGCATCGGGAACCTCGTTCTCGACCATCTGTGTCTCCGGTGCGGCATCTGCACTTCCGCATGGGGAACCGAAAAACCGTAAGCTCGAGCGGGGCTTCCTTACCATGGATTTTGGCTGTATCTACAACGGCTACTGCTCCGATATGACAAGAACGATCGTCATCGGTTCTGCCGACGAGGAAATGAAGCGTGTATACGATACCGTTCTGCGTGCGCAGTGTGCGGTTCTCGAAGCGATTGACTGGCACTCTAACTGTGCGGAAATGGATAAGATTGCACGTGATATCATCGACAATGCCGGCTACAAGGGCAAGTTCGGTCACTCCCTCGGTCACGGCGTCGGTCTTTACATTCACGAAAAGCCCGGACTGAACTCCGGCAATACGGGAACGGTTCTGGAAAACGGTCACGTTGTCACGGTTGAACCCGGTATTTATCTGGAAGGTCAGTACGGTGTCCGCATTGAAGATATGGTCATCATTCACGGCAACCGCGCGGAAAATATTACCAAATCCCGCAAGGATCTGATCATTCTTTGATGATTTTCCGTTCTTTTGCATGTTTTGCACAAAGACAGGGGAAAATATATAGGAAATTTTTCACGCATAACACTTGAAAAAAATACGAAAATATAGTAAAATATAGTAGTATTATATGCCTATCATTTTGCTTTATTATATTATGGAGGTACCAGTTAATTATGGTTATTGCAGGCGATTTTAAGAATGGCGTAACATTCGAAATGGAAGGTAAAGTTGTTCAGGTTATCGAATTCCAGCATGTCAAGCCCGGTAAGGGTGCTGCGTTCGTCAGAACCAAGCTCAGAGACGTTATCAACGGTTCCGTTATCGAAAAGACTTTTTCTCCCACTGACAAGTTCCCGCCGGCGCATATCGAAAGAAAGGATATGCAGTACATGTACAACGACGGCGACCTGTACTACTTCATGGATATGGAATCCTACGAACAGATTCCTGTCGGTAAGGACATGCTCGATGACAACTTCAAGTTCGTCAAGGAAGAAATGATGTGCCGCATCAACTCCTACAAGGGTTCTGTCTTCTCCGTTGAACCGCCCATGTTCGTTGAACTCACCATCACCGATACCGAACCCGGCTTCAAGGGTGACACCGCTACCGGTACCACCAAGCCCGCTACGCTCGAAACCGGCGCTGTCATCAAGGTTCCGCTGTTCATCGATAACGGTACTGTTATCCGTATCGACACCAGAACCGGTGAATATCTCGAAAGAGCATAAAACCTGAAATTGTATGAGCGAGCGAGGCGCATCTGCATCCATCGCTCCTGCTGCGATCTACGAATAACCAAAGGAGGTCTGTGAAAATGACACTGACTGAAAAGGTAGCTTATCTCAAGGGTCTTATGGAAGGCCTGAACATCGGCCGTGAAACCGCTGAAGGCAAGGTTCTCAGCGCAATGGCTGACATCCTCGACGATCTGGCAACCTCTGTTGTTGACCTGGAAGATTCCATGGCAGAAGCACAGGGTTATCTGGATGAGCTGGATGACGATCTGGCAGACGTTGAAGATATCATCTACGACGATGAAGACGAAGATGACTACTACGATGATGACGAAGACGACGATGAAGATTACATCGACGAGGACGATTTCATCGAGGTCGAATGCCCCTACTGTGGCGAAACCGTTTACTTCGACGATTCCGTTGATCCCGACGACATCATCTGCCCTGCATGCAACGAGTCCTTCTCCTGCATCTGCGATGAATGTGACGGCGACTGCTGTGACTGCGGCGATGACTGCTGTGAAGACTGTGACGCATGCGACAGCTGCGAAGATCTCAAGGCTCTCGACGGCGAAGACGACGAATAATTCAATATGTTCCTTCAGACGGAGGTAAGCGTAATGCTTATCTCCGTTTTTATGTTATATAAAAATCCGACCAGTGATTGTTCTCACAGGTCGGATTGCTATTTGGATTGTGTTTGGATCAGTGTTCATCCTTGTCGGAATCGTCACGATCATTGTTGTCCCGATCGTTCTCTTCTTCCAGCTTGCGAAGTTCTTCTTCCATACGGGCGTTTTCTTATTCCATACGGCGGGCAAACTG
>JAFYTT010000197.1 GCA_017558715.1 Clostridia bacterium
GTCATAGTCGGGGCGTTCCATTTTACGCGATTCCGATGCATCCCTGACCGACTTTGCGGCGACGATCAAAGGAATTCCGGGAACACCGTTGATCAAAAGCGCCACCGCCAGCACCGCCGCAATGGAGCCGAACCACCGGATTCTGCGTGCCTTGCGCTGTTTTTGGGGTGCTTCCTTTGCGTCCCTGACATACGCATCGGGTGCTTGTCCGATCATATCCACGAGTTGGTCGCGTTTCATAAGTATCCCTCACTTTCCAGAAATGTCCGCAGCTTGCTTCTTGTGCGGTGGAGCATCGATGCGGTTTTGCTCGACGTAAAGCCATAGGCACGGGCAATGTCGGAAACGGACTCCATATACCAGTAACGGCACAGAAACACACGGCGCTCGTCCCGGGGCAGACCGTCGAGAAATGCACCGATCAGACGTGCCATTTCGTGCTCCTCGATGACCGATTCCACATCAAAGGGCGACGCGCAGTCAGACAGCTCGTCAAGAATGGCCGGCATCTGACCGCCGCCGCGTTTTTCGGCATGACGGTACCGCCAGCGGTCGATCGAAATGCGGCGCGTGATCTTGCCGAGAAATGTGGACAGAACCGTCGGCTTGTGCGGCGGCATGGATTCCCATGCATCGAGATACGTATCATTGACGCTTTCCTCGGCATCCTGTGTATCATATAGAATGTTGTAGGCGATGGAGCGGCAATAGCTTCCGTATTTGACATCGGTCTCGGTGATGGCGTTCTCCGCTCTCGACCAGTACAGCGCAACAATGCGTTCATCGGGCATCGGTTTTGGTTGTTTCATGTCGATTCCTCCGTTTCGTTTGATAAGCCCTTTGCTTATCTACTCGGAAAAATGCGGGAGATATTGCATGGAATGGGAAAGTTTTTGGGATTTTTTGTTTGCCTTAAATTGGATGTGAAAATTGTTATGTCGTTCTCACACAGCGGCGGGAGCAAGCCCCCGCCCTACGGTTATAGAGAAGCGTCTGAATCACCCGAAGTCACCGTCAGATGCGATACTCAAACACCTTTACCGACGCCGGCTCCATCGTCAGCGAAATCGTATCGGGCGCATCGATGCCGTATTCTGCGGTGTGGAGCCTGATTTCCGCAGCTGCTTCCTTATCCGAGACATTGACGGCAAACACGACAACCCGGTCCTCGTCTGCCGTCTTCCATGCACCGGCGACAACCTGACGCATTGTGATGCCTGAGGAGGTAACGGGTTCGAGATCGGTGGTGACCACGGGCGGACGGAGTAGGGAACCTTCGGTGAACAGGTCGGTATATTGATAGCGCGTATGCACGATCTTTTTCAGGTAACGCATCCGTTCTTCGCTATAGACCACGTGCGCATTGATCCAGCCGAGCTGCTGACCGAACAGCAGTCCTTCGCCGAGATGGTAGCGGAAATACGCATCGTCGTCGCGCTTTGCACCGTCGGTATACCGTCCGAGCAGCTGAATGTAGCCTGCATAGACGGCGGAGAACGCGGGAACGTCGTCGCCCGTCGTCCAGACCCACGTCAGAAAGCCGTCAAACGACTTTACATACGGCTCGGCGTTGGACTCGGAGAAGTAGAACTTGTCATCGGGCTTCCTTGCGTTGATCGCATCCATCAGGCGGTTGTAGCCGTCCGACCAATAACTGCCGCCGCCGGGCAGATGGGAGTGGGTCGTACTTCTGCAGGGGAAGGACGGAACCGCGGCAATCTGGTCAAAGTAGATGCCGTCGATGGGAAGCTGCTCTTCCATACCGCGCGTGACCTCCTCGATGATGCCGTGCCAGCGCAGGCAGGAGGGACACATCGGAACGAGCCGCGTCATCGTGCCGTCGCGCTTTTTCTGCGGGTAGATGACATCGAGCGCCGAGCCGTCGGAACGGATTGCCGCGCCGTATTTGCCGACCGTCGCAAAGTTTTCCGGGAAACCCTCGTCCGCGTCGTGCATTTCCCAGCTGACGGCGTTGATGTACGGGAACAGATAAAGCCCTGCGTCCCGCAGTCGTTTTGCGCCGTCGAGGAACGTATCGCGGGCAGGAAGAAAGTGCGGGTAGTTGATGTTGAACGGGATTTTGTGCCAGTTGTAGACATGATAGCCGACGGGCGTGCCGAGTGCTTCCTTCAGCGCGATCGGCGCATCCACCCAATAGTCCGCGCCGTAGCGTTCGGAGACGGTTGCAAGCGTCATCGGGCGCGCTTCCATCTGCTCGGGGGAATTGGGAATGTAGTCGCAGATCCAGAACGGGATTTCCTTGAACCTCCGCGGCGTGTCGGGACGACCCTTGACGGGAAGCCATTTTGCCCCGGTATGGACAAAGTGCGCGTAGATCATCGTCGCGTCGTACCAGTCGCCGTCAAAGACCTGCCAGCGCATCACGCCGCCGAGCGAAAACGAATTTGCCCTGCATCCGATACCGATGGCGGGGAAGATCGGGGTCAGTGATCCCATATTCCCGCCGACGGAAAGTGCAAAGGTCTTCATCGAAGCATCGGGGTCGTGGATGCCGAGATAGATGCCGCCCTTCTCACCCCAGAAGGCAAAATACTGCATCGCCATGTTGTGTCCGGGATAGTCCCAGCGACCGGAAAATCCGCGGGTGCCGACATCGGTCAGCGCTCTGCCGGAGCAGTCGGGGAGGAACAGGTGGAGCGGCGTACCCGTCACGCGCGGGGTCGGATAGGTGATCTCATGGACGGTGCGCTCGGGGTTGTTGTTGATGACGTCACACTTCCATGAGATGCCGAGATCGTCGATGGCACCCGTGATCACAACGGTGAGATCGGCAGTACCGTCGGGACCCGAAAACCAGAACTGCAGCAGCGTATCGGAGCAGACAGAACGGACGGATTCCCAGCCGCATGCCGAGGTGATTTCGGTGATGCCGTCATCGGGGGCGGCACGGCGGTAAGCGGCTTCTTTGACGGGTGCGTATTTCATGGAAAACAGCGGAGATTCGAGAACGGATAATGCACCGAAGTGACCGCCTGTGACAGTCGCACCGTGGTCGTCGGTCGAAACGGTCAGCGACCAGTTGGGTTTCTGGATGGAGCAGAGCATAGGGATTCTCCTTTGCGGGGTTCATTGTTTGTTTGGGATTGGATGGGGGTTCGGGGTGGCGCAGACGGCTTCAAGATGTCTGTATGGCTGGGCAAGTATGACCGGGCAAGTATGCCCTGACCATTGGTCGTCCGTGCGACACATTGGTCGTCCGAAACACCGCATTTCGATGCCGTTTGCAGTTGTAACTGACATTTCAAAATTTTGCTTTTCCTTATTACGTTTTCATTTCAAATGGATATTCTCCATATCAGACAAGTCCCATATGGTTTCATTGAATCCATGATTCTCCGGAAGATTCAAGCAGCCAAAACAATTGGACTCACTGTATAATGCATGCTCCGGTATCTGATATAGCTGCAGGATCGGATCGTTGAAGTTTGCATTATCATCGCTTGGTAAAACACATCCAAATACGTTCTGAAATGTATATCCGCCATTGACAGACTGATCCGGATTTTTTCCATGACGCAGAATTCCGGCAGCCGCATATGATGCATAAAGGGAATTGTAGCCATCTTCATTCATGTGATTCACATGTAATTTGGAATACCCATGGAACAGTTCTGCCGTCGATGCAGTTTTGGAATCAACGGAAATACTTCCGAATGCACCGGCGTAATTGGTGGAACCGTTTGCTTGGGGAAATTCAACTGCGATATCAGACAGAAAATCCATACAGGAAAAATGTCCGTCAACATCAAGATACCCAATGATACTTCCGATATAATTGGTATCCATATTCGTATTCTGACTGCTGCAATCCATATCAAAGGATACTTCCAAACGATCAAACTTCACATCTGTATTTTCATGGATGACTGCATATCCGACAATGCCGCCTGAACACAGCGTACTGCTCTTTCGGTCGCCATCAGATTCGCTCCTTTGCAGAACATCCATGTTTGTGTTTGTGATCTCAATATTCGACAAGACAGCATTGTTTTCTGCTTCATAGTAACCAACCAACACGCCGACATGAACACGATCATACATCGGTAAACGATCGAGCGACAGTTCTACACCGTCGATATGCAGATTGGTAATCGATGCATCGGAACAGCTTCCAAACAAACCCGATGTACTGTATGTTTGCTCTAAAACAACGCCTCCGCGATTCTGTTGTACCACATAAGTTTCGGGTTTCATAATATGTAAATTGCACAGCGTATGTCCCATGCCGTCAAAAATACCGCTGAAAGAATAGGTTCCATTCCCAATCGGTATCCACTCTATTTGGGCAAGATCAATATCATTGGTTAAAATGAAACAGGTATCCTCATAGGAATTTCCTTCATTGACCTGCGCGGCAAGATAGGCAAGCTCAGCGCCGGTGCTGATTTCATACGGTTTTTCGGCAGATCCGTCGCCGCCTGCAAAGGATGCTGCAACTGAGCCATCCCAAATATCAATGGCTGACGAACCACAACTTGTGATGATAACCATCATGACAATGATAAAAACTACATAAGATACTTTTTTCAACATAAAACGATCCTCATTTATATTCTTGATTTTATTACGGTATTTTTCATCCATAAACAGAATCAATACTTCATGCAGAGTAATTGGGTACGTGTGCATCAATTATGAGCAGTCACCTGCGCCAAAAAGCTCTTTACTCCCTCGACCCGATCACGGCACTCTTTGCCTGCACGGAGCAGAGCTTTGCATACAGACCGTTCTGCGCCAGCAGTTCTTCATGGCGGCCTTCTTCGACGATTCTGCCTTTTTCGAGAACGATGATCTTATCGGCGCGCATGACGGTGGACAGACGGTGGGCGATGACGATGACGGTGCGGGTGCCGGCAAGCGACTCAATCGCCGCCTGAATTTCGGCTTCCGTTTCGTTGTCGACGGCACTGGTGGCTTCATCCAGAATCAGAATCGGGGATTTGCGCAGGACGGCACGGGCAATCGCAATGCGCTGCTTCTGACCGCCAGACAGACGCACACCGCGCTCGCCGATCATCGTCTGATAGCCGTTTGGCATATTCATGATAAATTCGTGCGCATGGGCGATCTTGGCGGCTTCTATTACCGCATCCATGTCGATTTCTTTGACCGAGGAGGAAAGAATCCGGTCGGCAGTTTCATCGGAGTGAACCGTTGCGGACAGCGGGATGCTGACGCCGTCCACGTGCAGAGCGCCGTTTTTGTCGGTCAGGGATGCGTATTCCGCACCGTCGTCGCCGCTGATACCGTAGGCAATGTTCTCGGCAATCGTGCCGTTGAAGAGGAACACATCCTGCAGCACCATCGAAATCTGTGAACGCAGAGAGGAAAATGTCAGTCCTCTGATATCCTGTCCGTCGATCTTCACCGCGCCCGAAATCGGATCCCAGAAGCGTTCGATGAGGGAAATGATCGTCGTTTTGCCGACACCCGTCGGGCCGACCAGCGCTGTCATCTGACCCGGCTCTGCGGTAAAGGAGATCTGATCGAGCAGCGGTTCTTCTTTGTGATAGTGGAACGTGACACGGTCGAAGGCAACCTGTCCGCGGACGGCGGGAACAAGGTCGGAAAGCGGCTTTGCATCGGGGAGTTCGGTGATCTCGGGTGTGCTGTCGAGCAGCTCAAACACACGCTGTGCCGAAGCCGCGGTCGACTGTAAATCCTCCGCAAGACGGGCAAGAACGGCGAGCGGGGTATAGAACAGCGACAGATACATGATAAAGCCGACGATATCGGAAATGCGCATCTTGCCGTCGAGCACGAGCATACCGCCGAACAGCAAAACCAGAATCGTACCGACGGAGGTCAGAAGCTCAATGCCGGGTGTGAACACCGCGTTTGCGAGATTGGCGCGGATGTTGACCTTGGCGTAATAGCGGCAGTTGTGGCGCATTTTGTTGTGCTCGGATTCCTCACAGCCAAACGCCTTGATCTCCTTCATGCCGGTGATGTTGTCCTGCAAAACACCCGACAGCTCGCCGTAGACGCGGGAATTGATGCGGAACATCGGCGCGACCTTTTTGCCGTACATCACGCTTGCAAAGATGATGATCGGGACGGGAATCATGGTGATGAGGGCAAGTCTGATATTGATTGTGAACAGCATGATGCAGACACCGATGACGACGAGCAGATTGCTGGACAGATCGGGAATGGAGTGCGCAAGAAGCAGCTCAAACTGCCGCGCGTCGTTGCCCAGACGGCTCATCAGATCGCCCGTCTGCTTGTCCTGATAGTAGCGCAGGGAAAGCTGTTCGAGCTTATCGTAGAGCTTGAGGGTCAGCTCGCCGACAAACCGCCATGCGGCAATGTGGGCAACACCGAGGGAAATCGCACGGCAGAGCGCACGGGCAAGGTATGCGATCAGGAGCACCGAAGCATAGACGATCAGCGTTTTCGTCGTCAGCGTGTCGATGTCCTCAATGGACGCGGTGAACGCACGCAGAAGGGCAGGGGTGACAAGATTCAGCACCGCCGCACCGATGATGCCGACACACGCAAAGATCATTGTGCCGACATGGTGGGATGCAAGGGTTAATAATCGTTTGACTAAGTACATGATGAAATCCTGCTTTCCTGTGAAATGGTTTTATGAGTTCGGATTTTGATGTTGCTCGCGGTTGGCGCAGGCGCATCTCTATGTCTGTAGGGCGGGGGCTTGTCTCCCGCCGTTCATCAAAATCGGATGATGTTAAA
Source organism: Clostridia bacterium (assembly GCA_017558715.1). Classification (GTDB taxonomy): domain Bacteria; phylum Bacillota; class Clostridia; order Oscillospirales; family CAG-272; genus RGIG3925. Next base: position 6,718 of record JAFYTT010000197.1, read on the forward strand.
ATAAAAATATGATTCTCCGTAAATGGATGTGCGAAATTGTGATATGATTCTCTCACAGCGGCGGGAGCAATCCAAGGCAGGTATGCCTTACGCCCTACATTGAAATTTGAACCGCCTGTTTCTTATTTTATATCCTGATCACTGCACATAAAATTCGCAAAAATCATCGAGTCGGATGCATCCCAGCGGCAGACCGAAGCCTGCGCCGCAGTCGATGGCGATGTGACCGTGACCACGGTAGATTTTCCCGATATAAGCATTGCCGGAACCGGCAGTTCCGATGTGGAGTGTCGGGGTATGTCCCGTGACGAGATAGGCGTTGTCAAAATAGCGCATCAGATAATCGGGACGGTGTTCCAAAAGCGTCAGAAGCGGCTGCTCGTCAAGCGGCGTTTTGCGCGATTCGTAGGGAATCCCGCCGTGCACGAGGATGAAGCGATTGCCGCCGACCGTCAGCACCTCATAGGGAAGAAATTCGTCGATGTAGTCAAGCAGAGCCTCGCGGTCCTCCTGTGCCAGCCGACGAAAGCCCGCAAGCGTTGTATCGCCGCCGTTTTCGCGCCAAGCGGCAATGCTGTATAACAGTTCTTTTGTAATCTGCGTTTCGGCGTTTTCCTCGGTGACCTCGACGCAGAGCTGACGGAGCAGGGTCGATGCGATCAGCTCATGGTTGCCGAGAATCGGGATGACGTTGGGACGCAGACTCATGTCCCATAAAAGCTCCACCGGCTCCTCTCCGCGGTCAAGCACGTCGCCGAGAATGTAGAGCGTATCGTCATCGGAGAAAGCGATTTTGTCAAGCATCGCAAGATATTTGTCATACTGACCGTGGATATCGGACATTACATACGTCATACCATTACTCCTCATCTGCACAGTCATAGCCTGCGACATGCCGATAGACCTTGATATAGTCCACCTGCATGCCGTATACCGGAGTCAGCGACGCATCAAGTGTTCCCGCCCATCCGCCGACAGCCGCGGTCAGCTTTGCATAGCACGGTACATGACAGGCCCATTTGCCGGTCTTTTTCCATGTTTCCTCGCCGTCAATGTAGAAATAATACCCCTCCGGCGTCCATTCCAGTGCAAAGGTATGCCATGCATCATCGTAGATGCCCGGGATGTCGATCGGATGATTCAGGGTTTTGTGCTCCTCCGCGTATCCGTCGCAATGAAGGGCATGCTGCACCTGCGACCAGTCGTGGTGGGGAGATTCGATGATGTCGATTTCCACGCCGTCCGCAGCGCCGGAAACCTCGGCATGACCCGCGCCGTCGCACATCAGCCAGAATGCCGCGTTGATGCCCTCCGCCTGCGGAAGCTTCGCGCGGATCTCCCAATAGCCGTAGGTCTGCTCAAACAAGCCGCGCGTACGGATGGCACCGGCATGGTACGGGACACCGTCACCCGTTACGGCTAAAATCAATGCACCGTCCTCAAGGTATGCCGCGTCCTCTGTCCAGATGCAGTCGTCGCGCTCCCAGTTCGGGCAGTACGCCCATTTCGTTTCGTCAAGGTAATGCCCGTTGAAGGAGTCCATGAACGTCAGCTCCAGCTCGATGCTGCCGTGAATCGTGCGGTATCGGTTTTCTTCAAAATCGCGTTCCGCCATGGCGCGGTCTTCCTCCAGCTGTTTTTGGAGCAGTGCCGCGGCTTCTTCCTCGGCGAGCTTGCGCGATTCCGCTTCTGCAAGACGCGATTCCTCTGCCGGCTGCTCGGATTGTGCCTGTGCCTCGGCACATGCGAGTGATTCCAGCCGTGCCGATTCCTCGGGGGATACGGTTTCTGTATCATGCGTACCGCCCGCACATCCCGAAAGAAGCACGGACATCAAAAGGATTGCCGCAAGCTGTTGTTTTTTCATATCTGTCATCCTATGTACCTTTCCGATGGATTTCGATTTTTTCTTTCATCAGTATATCACATCTTCGCGGGAATTTCAATATCCGTGCGCAGATGCGAACAAAAAAATGCATTGACAAACGCCGGGTACCGTGCTATAATGAAGCTGAAACAGAAAAACAGGAAAGTCAAAGAGGAGGATCCCTTATGAGAAACCTGATCATCAAAGGACAAACCATTCCCGCTGTCCGCATCTGTGCCGGGGAGAGCGCACCCGAGCAGTATGCCGCAAAGGAGCTGGGCGCATACCTTGCAAAGCTCGGCATCGCGGTCACGGAAGCGGATGACGCTTATCCCATGATCACTGCCATTGACCCGACCCTCGGACGCGACGGATACCGCATTGCCGTCACCGAGGACACGCTGACGGTGTTCGGCGGCAACGGTCGCGGCGTCATTTACGGCGTTTATCGGATGCTTGAGAAGTTTGCCGGCGTGCGGTATTACATGCCCGGACTGGAAACGCTCGGCGAGGGCGATATTGTCATTGACGCGGACGATGCGTTTGTTCCGGTATTTGAAATGCGTCAGTCCGACTGGCAGTGCGGCAATACAAGCGTAGACTGGTGTCTGAAGAACGGCATCAACCACAGACCGATTCCCGCAGAGCAGGGCGGACACATCAAGTACGGCACGTTTGTCCACACGATGGGCAGACTGGTCGGCGTCGAGGAACCGCATCAGCCGTGTCTTTCCGACCCCGAAAATCTGGCAAAGGCGATTGCGTCCGTCCGCGCGATTCTCGAGTCCGACCCGTCGATTTCCATCATTTCCGTGTCGCAGAACGATAACCGCAACTACTGCACATGCGAAAAGTGCGCCGCGACCGATGCCAGGGAAGGCTCACCCGCCGGAACGCTTCTGCGCTTTGTCAATGCGGTCGCCGATGACATTGCCAAAGACTATCCCGATGTCGTCATCGATACGCTTGCGTACCAGTACACCCGTCCCGTGCCGAAGATCACCCGTCCGCGTCCCAATGTCTGCGTGCGTCTGTGCTCGATTGAGTGCTGCTTCTCCCATCCGCTCGACGACGATACCTGTGCGCAGAATGCCGCTTTCCACCGTGACATCGTCGCGTGGAACGAGGTCTGCGACCGCATCTATATCTGGGACTACGTCACCGACTTTGCGCACTATATCCCGACCTTTCCGAATCTTTCCGTCCTGCGGGAAAACATGCGCTTCTACGCCGATCACCATGTCCGCGGCATGTATCCCGAGGGTGCGCACAATGCCCGTCTTTCGGGCGAATTCGGCGAATTGAAGGCGTATCTGCTTGCCAAGCTCATGTGGAACCCCTACATGTCGGCAGTCGAGTATTCCAACCTGATCGACGGCTTTATGGCGGCATATTACGGCGAGGGCTGGCGGTATCTGCGCGCCTATGCCGATCTGACGGAAGCCTTTACCAAGGGTCGTCACATGGGTATTTTCGAGTACCCGTACAACTACTTTGACTATGACAAGCTTGCGGCGATGGAGGAGACCTTTGACGGTTTCTGGGACAAGGCGGAAGCTGCGGCTGGTGACCGTGCGGAATACGTTCGCCGCTCCCGTCTGCAATGGAAGTTTATGAAGCTCGAGCTGCATCCCGATGCGGAGGCGGGCAAGCGCTTCTATGCGGAAGTGACCGAATTTGGCGTCAAGTGGAACGAATGGATCTCCGTCACCGCCGACAAGATCGATTTCGCGCTCCCGCCGTCCAAGTGGGCAGAATCCACAAGATGGAGAATCGGTCAGTAAGTACATGGCAAATAGAAAAAAGAGAACCTGCCGTTTGGCGGGTGGTCGTAAAACAGTTAAAGCCAAGCTGTAGATGCAGCTTGGCTTTTA
>JAFYTT010000198.1 GCA_017558715.1 Clostridia bacterium
CATGACGCAGGGTCACAGAGGCGCGAACACCGACCTCGGTTTCGTTTTCACAAAGCGGCTCTGTGTGTACGTAGGCGGCGGTGGAATTCTCTGTCTCCACCTCATCCTCTGAAAACTTCACGCCCGGGAAGAGCATCATACACAAGGTCTGTACATAATATGGATTGATTTTTCCGTCAATGCGTAATTTCATAGATTCGTTTGACGGTTGTCAGCCGTCAACACTCCTTTTGGGGTTATTTTTTTCTTAATACATCGCTTTCCATCATGACCGTTACAGGACCGTCATTGACAAGCGCAATCTGCATGTCCGCACCGAACGAACCCGTTCCGACAGGGATATCCTGTGCACGCAGAAGCGAAACAAAGTGCTCATACAACTCATTTGCACGTGCAGGTGCTTCGGCATCCAGAAAATCGGGACGGTTTCCGTGCGCATAGTTGGCACACAAGGTAAACTGGGAAACAACGAGCAGCGAGCCTCCGATATCCTTGACCGACTTGTTCATCTTGCCGTTTTCATCGGAAAAGACGCGGAACTTTGCGATCTTCTCGGCAAGCACACGTGCATCTTCTTCGTCATCGCCCCGTTTGACACCGAGCAGGATCAGAAATCCGCGTTCGATGCGGGATAATTCCACACCGTCCACAGAAACTGCGGCGGAGGTCACTCTTTGTAATAATGCTTTCATTGGATTTACCGTTACTTTCGATGAAACAAAAGTATCCTTTATGATTCTTTACGATCTCGTGACGTGCAGGACATCACGGATGGAGCGCAGTCTTGCCTGAATCGAATACAGATGCTCCAGATTCTTACATCCGAGCGTCATTGTGATATTGACCTCATTGTCGTTCTTATTCTGAGAGTTCATCTGCAGAATGGAGACGCGCATATCGGCAAGTGCCATTGTAATTTCTGCAATCAGCACATAAGAATTGACTGCCGTGATGTGAACGACCGCTTCAAAGGTACGATTCTGCTGACCGTTGACAAATTCATCCACCCACTGTGCATCCTTGAAACGGCTTTCGTCCTCGCCGGATGCACGCTTCTGCGCAATGTTGATACAGTCAGCCTTGTGCACGGAAATGCCGAAGCCCTTTGTCACAAATGCAATGAGCTTATCGCCCGGCAGAGGATTGCAGCATTTTGCATACTTGACCTGACAGCCGTCAACACCGTCCACAATGACAGAACCTGTGAAATGCTTGGCATGATGGACCTTGGGTGCCAGCTGAACCTGCGAAACGTCGCGCAGAGGTTCGGGCGCAGGTTCCGGTACAACAACCGCATCGAACGCATCACGGAGCTTTCCGGCAAACTTGGAAACAGACAGTCCGCCGTAGCCGATCGTGTTGTAAAGATCGTCGACTTCATGAAGACCGAGACGCTTTGCGATGTTCGTCATGATCGTGTTGTACTGCGCCTCGGTGTAAGGGATGCCGTAATGCTTGAGCTCGCGGTCGATTTCCGCACGTCCGACAGCAATGTTTTCCGTCCGTTTTTCCTTTTTGAACCACTGGCGGATCTTGTTCTTTGCTTCCGATGTCTTGACAATCTTCAGCCAGTCACGGGACGGACCGCGGGACTGTCCGGAGGTGATGATCTCGACAATTTCGCCGTTCTGCAGGACGCGGTCGATCGGGACGATCATACCGTTGATCTTACCGCCGATCATCTTATTGCCGACCTGCGAGTGGATGTTATACGCAAAGTCGATGACGGTCGAGCCCTGCGGCAGAGCGATGACGTCCCCCTTCGGAGTAAAGACAAACGTCTCGTCCTGGAAGATATCAATTTTCAGCGCACGCATAAATTCATCGGGGTCATGCGTGTCTTCTTCCGTTTCGACAAGATTCGCGACCCATTCGAGCTTCTTGTCGATGTCACCGCCCGATTCCTCACCGGATTTGTACTTCCAATGCGCGGCAATACCGTATTCGGCAACATGGTGCATATCCCAGGTTCGAATCTGCACTTCAAACGGGATACCGTCACGACCGATGACCGTTGTATGCAGAGAGCGGTACAAATTCGGCTTCGGCGTGGAGATATAGTCCTTGAAACGACCGGGCATCGAACGGAACATATCGTGAATGACGCCGAGCGCGGTGTAACATTCCAGTTCCGTATCGACGATGATGCGAAGCGCATAGAAGTCGTAGATCTCGTCAAAGGACTTGTTCTGATTATACATCTTTTTGTAGATCGAATACACGCTCTTGACGCGTCCTTCCAGCTGGAAGTGGATGTTGTATTCGGTCAGTTTATCGGCAATCTGTCCGCGCGCCTTTTCAAGGAAGTTGCGGTTGATGCCGTATTTGCGCTCGATGTCGTTATAAACTTCATTATAGCCGATCGGGTCAAGGTACGACAGGGAGAGGTTTTCCAGCTCATGCTTGATGCGCTGCATACCAAGGCGATGTGCCAGCGGTGCATAGACGTTCATTGTCTCAAGCGCGGTCATTCTGCGCTTGTGCTCCGGCTTTGCATCCAGAGTGCGCATATTGTGAATACGGTCACACAGCTTGATAAAAATGACGCGGATATCGCGCGACATGGCAAGCAGCATCTTGCGCAGATTTTCCACACTCTGCTCTTCCTTGTCGGCAAACGGAATATTGACGAGCTTTGTCAGACCGTCGACCAGCTCCGCAACAACGGGACCGAATCTGCGCGTGATCTCATCAAGATCAACCTTTTCCGCACAGTCCTCTACCGTATCATGCAGCAGCGCGGCACAGATGGAATCGGTATCAAGACCCAGACCAGCCGCAATTTCCGCAACTGCGATCGGATGCGAAATATATGCCTCACCGGAATTACGGAACTGACCTTCATGCAGCTCCGCCGCCATGTGATATGCCTGACGGATCTTGTAAAGATCGTAATTTTTTCCGGATTTTTCAAGGATGAATAATAATTTTTCAATACCGTTATTCATAGTCGGAATTCCTTTTAGAAATTATGAGATATCTCAAACGCCGTATAGGCGGAGTAAGTTTTGGTACAGCGGTGCCGCAGTCAGATCGATCTTCTTTCCCTGCACGGCGGTCAGCGTACAATAAAAGCCGTCATCACCCGCTTTTTCACACAGAAGCAGTCCCGTCTGCGCGAACATATCACAGATCAGACGCGCACGGCACATCCCGACTCCCG
>JAFYTT010000199.1 GCA_017558715.1 Clostridia bacterium
ATCCAGAAAGCGCTGGACGACTGCGCCCGTCACGGCGGTGGTACAGTTTTTCTCCCGGCAGGAACCTATTCCATTTCCGGACAGATTCAGATTCCCGCCTTTGTCACTCTGCGCGGCGACTGGCATGATCCGGATACCGGCGGTGACGGCTGCGGAACGGTCATTTTCGTCTGGGGTGACGGTGATGACGCTTATGCCGCAGACAAAGAGGTGACCACAGGTACCTTTATGCTCGGCGGATCGGGCGGTGTTGTCGGATTGACGGTCTATTATCCCGAACAGTCTTTGGACGCGGTCAAGCCGTATCCGTTTACCTTCTATACCGACGGTAAGGGCAACAACTACATGCTGTCGACGGTCAAAAATGTCACCGTCATCAACGGCTACCGCGGCATCGGTGCCTGCTGTCAAACGGGCGGCGGTGCACACGAGCAGCTGACGGTAGAAAATTTCAAGGGTACATTTTTGCACTGCGGTGCCGAAGTGTACAATCAGGCGGATGTCGGTACCTGGCAGAATGTTTCCATCGGCAATCGCTACTGGACCGAAGCTGCGGGTGAAGGTATGGTACCTGCTGATGCCGATGCATTGGCACAGTATACGAAGAAAAACGCAGTCGGTCTGAAGCTTGGTGATTTGGAATGGACCGAGTTTGGAGCCTTGTATGTCAGCGACTGCAGCATCGGTATTGAAATCATGGTCGGCAAGCGGATTCAGTTTGCAGGGTCGCTGTTTGATATTGCGATTCTCGGCTGTGAGCGGGGCATGGTAATCAACGAGCTCGACCGTCGTTGGGGTATGGTAATTGCAAACAGTACGATTGAAAACGGTATATACAATTACAGCTACAGAAACAATGAGGAAAGTATGCCGGGCATGGTCAAGCTGTGTAATGTCCGGACAACCGGTGATCTGAAAGGAGAAATCCTTGTTCAGGATGCACCGGAGATCAGCGCATTGGAAATCGATTACAGCCGCAGTTATGTAAAACCAAACGCGGTTCTGTATAAGGCAGACCTCGATATCGGCGGAACAGAGGATGTCTCATCGGCTTTGCAGACGCTTCTGGATACGGCCGGGGAAACTGGCGGTGTGGTTTATCTGCCTGCCGGAACCTATCGGCTCGATCATCCGATCACTGTGCCGTCGTGCGTGGAGCTGCGCGGTGCTGCCGGTACTGCGACGCGTGAACAGGGCTGGATGAGCAAGGGAACACTTCTTTTGTCCTATTACGGAGATGACGCAGATTCCCGGGCGGAAGATCCGGCATTGATTACACTTGCAGGCGAACATAGCGGAATCAACGGTATCCGTATCCTCTATCCCGAAAACGGACCGTATGACGCATCCCTGCAAACCACCTATACGGTACGCGGTACAGCAAAAGGCGTATATCTGGTCAATTCGATGATCGCCGCATCGTCGCACGGTGTCGATTTCAGCGGCTGTGACGACCACTTTATCAAAAAGGTATCTACCTGCTGTTATGAAAATACGTTCCTTGTCGGAGGCAAAAACGGTGTGATTTCCGGATGTCTGCAGAACGGTACCGTCCTTTGCAGAACGAACGTCAAGCTGCTTCAGAACTGGATTGAGGAGGGGAATGTATTCCGCGATCTGTTTGATCCGATCACGCGTCGCAACAATCGCTATATCATTGCAGACGGTGCCGAGGGGCAGACCGTGTTCAATACCTTCGTTTATGGATGCGCCAATATGCTGGTATGCCGCGATGCCTCGGTGCTTGCCGTGAATATCGGATCGGATAACATCGGTGACAAAACGCCGCAGCTTGTGATCGAGAGCGGTGAGATGACGATCATCAACAGCATGCGCTACAACGGTGTGTCCTTCTCGCATGAGGCAGGACGTGCCGCACTGTACAATCGGATTACGATTTGGGATAAGACGGAGGCGATCTATTTGGAGCAGAAGACAGCAACACAATGATCCTTAGTGACTGTCGCCGCGACAACATTTTCTGATCGTTCAATGTACTTCCCATTTGCATTGCGTGTAACATATCGCGGCAAGAACCGCACGGTTCTCCCGGAGAATCGGAAAGCAGAACAAATAAAACTTTATAAACACAATCCACATAGCAGAGGAAGCATCCTTTACTATGTGGATTTGTTTATATGAATTACAGGGCACATTCAACCTATTTATCAGATGCACATCGTTGACATGAATTGTGTTGAAGGTTCCATTTCTTCCATATCATTCCATTCATGCTGAAAAATATCGAAATTATCCGAAAATGACTTGCTATTTACACAAAACTGCGGTACAATAAAGTAAATTAAATCCTCTGCTCTGCATTTGGAGAACTTTATACCAATCCAAAGAAAGGATCTGCCATGATGAAAAACGTAAACGGCGATCAATGCCATGAACAGCTTATCAAAAATCAGACCGGCGCTCTTGCTTTCGATGCGGAAAAACCGTATGCGCCGTGGAGACATGCGGTACGCGAAAAGCTGTTTGAACTGCTCGGATTAAACCGCATCGCGGAAAACGCCTGCCCGCTGTCCATCGATATGGAAGAGCGCGTGGAAACCGATACCTATACCCGAATCCGATTTACTTATGAAAGCGAGCGCGGCAACACCGTTCCGGCGTATCTGCTGATTCCAAAGACCGGGAAGAAACCGTATCCCGTTGCCATTGCCCTGCAGGGTCACACCACAGGCTTTCACAACTCCGTCGGCATCAACCGATATGAGCAGGACAAGGATAGTCAGCCGGACGACTGCTACGGTTTGCAGGCAGTGGAGCACGGCTTTGCCGCACTTTGTATCGAACAGCGCGGCATGGGCGAAACCCGTTCTCCGCGATATCCCGGTCCCGGCGGGGTCCATCAATGCTCGTTTACCGCAATGACCGCATTACAGCTTGGCAGAACGGTCATCGGTGAGCGCATATGGGATGTCATGCGCGGCATTGATGCACTCGGCGAACTCGATCTGGGTGTGCTGGACATCGAAAAGATTATGATCCTCGGGAACTCCGGCGGCGGAACCGCAGCGTTTTATGCCGCCTGCTGTGAGGAACGCATCGCCTATGCAGCACCGTCCTGCGCATTTTGCTCCTACCGCACCTCGATCTTGGATATTTTACACTGCGTATGCAACAATATTCCGAATATCAGTCTGTGGTTTGAAATGGAAGATCTTACCTGTCTGATCGCGCCGCGCCCGCTGACGATTCTGACCGGACGGGAAGATCCCATCTTCCCGCTGTACGGCGTGGAGCAGTCCTATGCCGTCACGGAACAGATTTATGCGGCCGCCGGTGCCGCTGACAAATGCCGTCTTGTCACAATGCCAAAGGATCATCACTTCTGCCCCGACGAAGCATGGCCGGCAATTATGGAAGAAACGAAGAAACTCGGATGGTAATGGAAAGGAAAAAAATGAATACTGATATGTTACTGAACGGCGCATGGACGCTCGACTATCTCTCCGACACGCCGTATACCGATACAGCCGAACCGCTCATCTCCCCGCACTCCGACAGCGCAGTCACAGCCCCTGTTCCCGGGTATTGGGAGGACATGGCGGATCTGTTCCGCTCGACCGCTCTCCACACCAAGCTGCGCTGGAATCCGCTTTATACGCTTCAGCGTTATCCGCAGGCAGGCTATGTTCCCGACATGGCACTGCCCAATCCTATCGGATGCTTTGTTTACCGCAAGATCATTGTGCTCACGGATGAGCAGATTGCCAATGCGGCGGTTTTGTCGGTCGGCGGCGCACAGAATGCCGTTTCCGCATGGGTAAACGGACAGTACCTCGGTCGTCATGAGGGATATTCCGCGCCATTTGCGTTTGATATTCCGACGGGCTGTCTTATCAAGGGCGAAAACCGCATCACGCTGGCGGTATCCAACCACCGTCTGGCAGGCTATCTCGGTCGTCCGATCTCCGGGCTGACCTCGCGTGCGGCAAATGAATGTACGGGCGGTATTTGGGGAGATGTCTCCATCCGCTTTTTCCGGGACGGGATCTCGGATGTCTATGTGACAACCGCCGCCGATGTGTCCGCGTTTACAGTACATCTCTGCGGCGTTGCCGATACTCCAAAAACCGTTTCCATATATGAAGGGAAAATCTGCATCTATTCAGCGGAACTTTCCGCAGAAGAGGATTCCGTCACCGTTCCGTCAAACGGATTTGCGCTCTGGTCGCCTGAGCATCCGAACTGTTACCGCGTCCTTGTCACAACCGCGCATCAGACCCTTTGCCGCACCTTCGGTATTCGCCGCCTGACAGTTGACGGAACACGCCTTTTCCTCAACGGGGAACCGTATTATTTCCGCGGAACGTGCGAGCATTGCTATCAGCCGATCACCGTCCATCCGACGCGCGATATTCGCTACTACCGTCATGTCATCCGTACGCTGAAAGAACTGGGCTTTAATTCCATCCGTTTCCACACCTGGGTTCCGCCCGTGGAATACATGGAAGCCGCCGATGCACTCGGTATGGTCATGGAAATCGAATCACCCAACAATACCACCTATTCGGAATGGGAAGAAATTGTCCGCTATTGCCGCACTTATCCGTCCGTCTGCATGTATTCCACAGGTAACGAACTGCAAATCGATGACGCGTATGTCGAGCATCTTCGTTCCGTTGCGGCACTTGTTCACCGTGAGACCGATTCGCTGTTTTCTCCAATGTCTGCCATGCGCGGCATCGAATATAACTTCATCGGTGATGAGACAGTCGATACACCGTTCCGTTACAATCCCACCCGTCTTGCCGAGGTCGGAGAATTCTGTGATGTTTACAACAGCTACTCCAATGGCCTGACCAGCTACTTCTCAACCGACGGTACCCACAACGTGCTGGATGCACACAATGCGGTCTACCAAAAGCCGCTTCTGTCCCATGAAATCTGTATCCACGGTACGTATATCGATTTGTCTTTGGAGGAGCGGTACCGCGGCAGCCGTATCGGTCAGACGGAGTTTATGTCCTCGGTCAGAGAACACCTTGCCTCGGTCGGTCTGCCTGATCGCGCACCGCTTTACTACCGCAATTCTGCGGCATGGCAGAGGCTACTCCGCAAGCATTGCTTTGAAACGATGCGCCGATGCGAAACATTCTCAGGTTACGATTTCCTTGGCGATATTGATACACATTGGCATACCTTCGGCTACTGCGTCGGTATGATGAATGAGTTCTACGAGTTAAAGCCCGGCGAAACCGTGCAGAATGTTCTGCGCTACAACGGCAAAACGGTGCTGCTTGCCGACCTGCCCGCAAACGTCAATGTCGTTTCAGGCGAAACCGTCGAAATCCCGATTCTTGTCTCACACTTCGGCAACACCATGCCGCGTGCCCTTCTGCAGATCCGCATGACCGGCGGCGGTAAGGTCCGGTACAGAAAAGAGTATCGCACAGGTGAGATTGCCCTCGGCACAATGAAAGAACTGTATTGCGCATCCTTCCGTATGCCTGCAGTGGAAAAGCCGATGAAACTGACACTGTCAGTATCACTGTCGGGCGGGGATACCGACTGCGAAAACAGCTGGGATCTGTATGTCTTCCCACAGATAAAGAAACCGATGTCCCAAAGAGCACTATCCTGCGGCAATGTCACCGTCATGAAAGACTGTGACAGCACCGCGCTGTGGAACGCTTTGTGTGCGGGCAAAAACGTCGTTCTCATCGGCACAGGTCCGTTTGCATCAAAAGATGTTTCCTATCAGCTGTCGGTCGCAGGACGCACCAATGGGCATCTTGCAACCGTCATTGCCGACCATCCGCTCATGGAGGATTTCCCGCATGACGGTTACTGCGCAGAGCAGTTTGCACAGATGATGCGCGGCAGTCATTCCGCCGTTCTTGATCTGAAGGGACTACCGCACACCCCGATCATCGATATTGCTTCCTCTTACAAGAACGCACACAGAGAGGCGATGCTGTTTGAGTATACTGCCGGTAACGGCAAACTCCTTTGCTGTACCCTGCGGTTGGACGAAACCGATCCTGCGGCAGCATGGCTTTATGAACATATCCTTGTGTATGCCGCAAGCGATGCGTTCCGTCCCGCACAGACCCTTTCTCCGACGCAGTTTGCCGCACTCTGCGGTATTGCGCCCATCACGGAACATGCCGACGGCAACCTTGCAATGAACAAAAACGATATTACCCTGTAATTTGGAAAAATTCAGGAATACAAAAACTCTCCGTTTGCTTTTCGGAACAGAGAGTTTTTGTTGTATATGGAGTTGATACTGTAAAGATCACCCTTGCTTCATCGCCGTATCGATCAGTACTTTTGGTACAAGGCGGAATACATACTTACCGCTGCCAAGGCGCATGTTTTTCTGTTTGACAATGGCACGTTCCCCGTCAAATAGCAGACAATTCTCATACGCTTCGTAGTCAGAGAAGGTCAGCGTTGCTTCCGTGTTCGGCGGAACCGTACAGGAAAGAACCAGACTGTTGCCGAAGGACTCGCACATGACCCCAATACGTCCGGAATAGGTGTCAAGCGAACAGCGCACAAAACGCATCTTCCGCGGCAGGCGTGGTGCAATTGTGAAGGTGCGAAATGCAGGAGATGTCGGAACAACGCCGCACAAGGTTTGATACAGTGCAGCTGAGATCCCCGAATGCATCGCATGACTGTGGGAATGCATGGCACCCTTGACCGCCCATTGCTCCCAAAGAGAGGTCGCCCCCATGGCATTTAGGAACCCAAATCCCGGATAGGTATTGCGGCGAACGATGTCCAGATACAGATCGAGCGCATCGGCATCGGCAAGTACGGGAATCACGGTTCGACCGCCGAAGCCGCCGACATCAAAATATCCGTCTGCACGGATTTTATCGCACAGCGCGGCGCGGGTCTTCTCGGCATAATCACCCGTCAGAATGCCGTAGAACAGCGGCAGGAAGATCTCGGGCTGCCGTCCGTCACAAACCGAACCGTCCTCGTGCCAATAGCGCTTAATGAAACCCTCTCTGATACGGTCAGCAAAGGACAGGAACTGATCACGGTCATCCTGCCGATCAAGCAGCGAGGCAAATTCTGCCATGATATGCATGTAAGCGTGCAGAAGTGAGGTATTGACGGCGGCCTTGCATTGACCAAAGCCCTCCCATGTGTTGTCGTTGGGAAGACACCAGTCGCCATAGCCCCATGGCCATACACCGTCCTCGGAACGATCCATCCAGCGGAGGATGCCGCGCTTAAACTGCGGATACAACTCCCGCGCAGGAGTCAGATCGCCGTAGAAACGGTAAATGCGGTAGGACAGCATCAGACTGTCACCAAACCAGTCCATGTTGCCGCCGAGAATCTGACTTTCATCAGCGGTGATGTCGGCAAGCCACTTTTTGTAGTAACCGTACATGTTAAACTGATACATTGCCGCATCCTCATACATCTGCGAGTCCATCAGACACGGGGTGCGTTCATCTCTGACAGGGCAGTCGGTCGGAATGCTGACGAGATTGGAACGGATTGAGTTTGTGCAAAGAGAATAAATGCGGTTAATGATCGGCTCGGAGCAGGAAAATTCCGCCGCGGGACCGACATCTGCCGACAAAAAAAGCGCTGTAATCGAAAACTGCTCCAACGGGCAGCTGTTTTTTACGGTGACATAACGGAAACCGTGATAAGTAAAGTGCGGAATATATGTCTCCACGCCATCGCCGGCACAGATATAAATATCAGCTGCCCGTGCGGCGCGGTTGGTAAAGAGATCTGCTTTGCCGTCGGGCGTGATCATTTCGCTGTGCTGCAGGACGATCTGACAGCCTGTCGGCGCTTTTACGGTGATCTCACAGACACCCTGTATGTTCTTGCCGAAGTCATAAACGGTTTCCCCGTCAGAGTCCCAGACGGCGACAGGATCGATCCGTTCGATTGCGCGGATCGGCGGCATTTCATTGCAGCAAAGCGTTCCCGTGGGTGCGGTATCCTCCGAAACAACCGCGGGATGCCAGGTATCAAACCGCCGTCCTGCGTCATATGTTTCGCCAAGATACAGTCCGTTTTCCGTGATCGGCGAATCCTGCCACATCCATGCGCCATCGCTGTCAATACGCTCTGTTGAACCATCAATATAGGTCAGAACGATGGCCGCACGCAATCCCTTCGGTGCATCGTAACGATAACCCCATTGCGAATAGTCCATGTTATAACCGCCGCCAAGCTGTACAGTCAGCGTGTTTTCTCCTTTGCAAAGCGCATCTGTCAGATCGAGCGTTTCAAAATAGACCTGCTTGTCGTAGCGCGTATTCGGCGGTGTCAGAAATGCGTCGGAGAGCGGCATTCCGTTCAGCCGACCGTCGATCAGCCCAAGTCCTGTGACATACAGTCTTGCACGCAGAATATCACGGTCAATCGAAAAACACCGACGGAACACAGGTGCGGAGGGTTCTCCGTCCACGCCGCAGATAATCCATTTTGCACGGTCAAGATCATCAATTGCGGTTTCCAGCATCATGGCATCGGCGGTCAAGCTGCCGCCGGACAGAATCGCTGTGATGCGCCAATGATAGACAGTTCCCGGGCGAAGCGTGTCCGCAGGTATGACGTACTGCATGGCATCGGAGGTAATCACACCGGAATCGTGAACAGTCAGTCCGTACTCGTCGGAAACGGTGATGCAATAGGATTTCTGTACTTCATTTCGCACAGCGGTTGTTGTGTAATTCCATGAAAGACGGATCTCACGCGATGAGGTAACAATTGGATGCGATGTTCTTCCGTACGCCTTCCCACCGCAATAAAAGGCTCCAAATTGTGTCATGGGGATTCTCCTTTCGGTTTTTGTCAAAGGTCGGTTTATTTGCAGAATACAAGAATGAATCATACCAACCATCGTGACAAAGCAGTTTCATGTGGTTTACTATCAGTATAGTACACCTGATACGATTTTACAATACACTTGGCGTTTGCGCTGACACAAATGATCCGTCAACCCATCACAATTTCCGCATTTTCGGATAATCCGTCAAGAGATGCCGCATCACAGAACTGCGGTGCGGGATACGTTCCATCGCTGTACAACTCTAAAATCTCAATGCGGTTTTCCGCCCCCAGAAGATCGCCCGGGATATACAAAGTTTCCTGCGGACCGATATTCCAGTACCGTCCGACGGCAAAACCGTTGATCCAGACCTGTCCCCGCGTCATGTTGGTGTTGGCAAAGCGCAGGTGCGTATCGACACCCGGTTCTGCAGAAAAGGTACCGCGGAACAGATGCGGTGCGGTGGTATAGGGTATGAAGCTGTCCGACGGCTGTGCGTCAAATGCATCCGTAATCTGCGGATAGCGGAACGGAAGCGAACGGCTTTCCCAGTTTGTGACAATACCTGCACAGCGATTGGTTCTGACATATCCCGTGATGCCCTTATGCTCGTCCAGAATCTTGTGTCCGTAGCAGATGCGTCCCATATTTTCAACAAGGATATCAAGCCGCACACTGCCCGCAGGAATCCGAAAGGAAACAGGCGTGTTCTCCCGGTCTCGGTAATACGTACCGAGATAGCTGCCGTCCGCATAGATGTCGGCGCGGTCGTGCAGCCCCTCGATGCTGACAGAATACGTATACTCGGGATCAGATGCACGGATGTGTGTCGTGTAAAGCACAAATCCATAGTCCTGTCCGAGTGTTTCCATGGTACGTACATTGCCGGATGTGACCTTCGTTTTGGTCAAAGAATCCAGAACCGCTTGGTCAAACACACAACGTGCGGATTTCCAGCCGATATCACCTGCCGTCTGTACAGGTCGGTTTTCGGGTACCGGCGGCAGATCGTCGACCGACATGCCGCGATGTTCGGCAAGTACCTGGCGCAGGGCAAAATATTTCTCGGTAGGACGTCCGTCCTCGGTCACGGGTGC